>JACXTO010000086.1 GCA_016919565.1 Methanomassiliicoccaceae archaeon
CCAGTCAAAATTGGTGCCTCGGTCGAACTGGACGACTATGTTCACTTGGGAGCTTGAGCCGACGGAGGCCATCTCCATGAAGTCCTCCACCCCGCACGACTCCAGGTTGTTGTCAGCATCCAGGTAGACCATGAACGTCCAGGATGCCGCCGCTCTTTCCGAGGCTCCGATCGCCACCGTTCCTTGCACGACGACCAAGCCCAGGACCAGGAGGCATGCCGCCAGCCGCGTTGCCGTTACTCCACGCCACATTTTTCCCACCACGATGTGAATCCGATGTTCTTGGACACCGATAACGCGGTCGGATGATTATGGTTATTGGTCCTCTCCATCCATCGAGAGGACTTGCAGCATTTCGACCGATTCCCTGGGCTCCGCGGGCAAGAATCATTAATTAGGCTCTCGCGAATATTCGCAAGCAGTGATGGTTCGTGGTTTTCTCAGGGGAAGAGGACGCCTCTAGGATCCAGAGGTTGCTGGGCTGCTTCGCTTTCGCCTTGATGCTCGTCTTGTCGCTCATGCTGGCCGCCTTCCCCACGGCCGCATCACAGACAGTCACATTGGAATTCACGTCCTCGACCCATACCGCCCATCCCGTCGAGATGTTCACCATAAATGCAACGGCCTCCGCCCCTATCACCGGACCGGTGGAGCTCCGCTGGACCATCAATGGCAGTGGCCCGTTCACCTGGGACGGGCAGATGACCAATGGCTTCTTCGAAAGGACCTGGGGTTGCGCCAGCACAGGCAATTGGACGCTCTGGCTGGTCTGGGAGGGGAACGAGACATACGATCCCGCCCAATCAAATGCGGTGAGCATCGACGTACAGGCCGCGCTGGCGGAGGACGACTCGACGATTCTGATAGTCGTTGGCGTCGTCATCCTGGCTGCGATCATCGGTGGAGTGGCCTACGTCATCTCGAAACGGAAGAAGCAGTGATTCGCACTGTCCAACATTGGTCATGAATTCGGATTGCTCAATCTCACATTTATTCCAGACATCAGCCTTGACGAAAGTCGTCCGATCGGTTCAGCTCTGTGAAAACGTTCTAATGCGACGAGCGCCATCATCGGGACCGGGGGAAGTTGATGCAGGATTTTGAGAAGCTTGGTATCTTCTATATCGGCCGCAAGTACGATCTGGCCAGCAAGTCGATGCTCGAAGAGCCGATCCTTTACAATTCCAAGGACCTGGTGACGCACGCTGTCTGCGTGGGCATGACCGGTAGCGGGAAGACCGGGCTGTGCATCGGCCTTCTCGAGGAAGCGGCCCTCGACGGCATTCCTTCCATCGTGATCGACCCGAAGGGCGACATGACCAACCTGCTCCTGACGTTCCCTGAGCTCCGCAAAGAGGACTTCGCTCCTTGGATCAATGCGGAGGACGCGGCGAAGAAAGGTCTCTCGGCGGACGAGTACGCCGCCAAGCAGGCCGAGGCCTGGAAGAACGGTCTGGCCTCGTGGGGAGAGGACGGCGCGCGCATCCAACGATTGCGCGACGCTTGCGATTTCACCGTGTACACACCGGGAAGCAATGCCGGCCTGCCGGTCTCGATACTCAAGTCATTCGCCGCCCCGCCCAAGGAGATAATCGAGGACGACGAGCTGCTCCATGAACGGGTGAACACAACGGTCACGAGCCTGCTCGGGCTCATCGGCATCGAGGGCGACCCGATACGGTCGAGGGAGCACATCCTGATGTCCACGATCCTCTCGGACGCCTGGACCAATGGCTCCAGCCTGGACCTGGCCGGATTGATCCATCAGATCCAGAACCCCTCAATCAAGAGGATCGGCGTCCTCGAGCTGGAGTCGTTCTACCCCTCCAAGGACCGGTTCTCCCTGGCAATGGCGCTCAACAACCTCTTGGCCGCTCCCGGCTTCCGTCTCTGGATGGAGGGGGAGCCGCTCGACGTCCAAAGCTTCCTCTACGGGCCAAGCGGGAAACCGAGGGTCTCGATCTTCTCCATCGCCCACCTGAGCGACGCCGAGCGCATGTTCTTCGTTTCGCTCCTGCTCAACCACATCGTCGGCTGGATGCGGACGCAGACCGGAACGACCAGCCTGCGGGCGATCCTCTACATCGACGAGGTCTTTGGATATCTGCCCCCGGTGGCAAATCCTCCCTCCAAGCTGCCGCTTCTCACGCTCATGAAACAGGCGAGGGCGTTCGGCGTCGGTGTGACGCTGGTCACGCAGAACCCGGTGGACCTCGATTACAAGAGCCTGTCCAACACCGGCACCTGGTTCATCGGCAGGCTCCAGACCGAGAGGGACAAGCTCCGAATCCTCGACGCCCTGGAAAATGCGGCGGCCGGCTCGGGGAAGGCCTACGATCGCACCGAGATGGACCAGATCATCGCCGGGCTGGGGAACAGGGTCTTCCTCATGCACAACGTCAACGAGAACGCGCCCGTTATCTTCACATCCAGATGGGCGATGTCGTACCTCAGGGGGCCGCTCACCAGGGATCAGATCAAATCGCTGATGAGCCCCATCAAAGCCAAGGCGGGCTCGCTCCGTCCCTCGGAAGCCTCCATTCCTTCCTCTCAGACGCAACAGGCTCCGATCGGCGCGGTCGCGCAAGGATCGCAGAGACCTGTGCTCCCATCCCAGGTCCCGCAGTACTTCCTGCCCTCAGGCAATCAAAGGACCCCCTTGGCCTATCGGCCGATGCTGCTCGGGATCTCCCAGATACGGTTCTCCGACGTGAAGAAGAAGGTGGATGTGACCAGGGAGCTCGAATTCCTGGCTCCAATAACCAACGATCCAGTGCCGGTCGACTGGGAAGGCGCGAAGAAGACGGATCTGACCATGCCCGATCTTTCGAACCAGCCGGAGGAACCTGCCAAATATGCCGACCTTCCGTCAGCCGCTTCCGTCCCCAAGAACTATGCCGCCTGGCAGAAGGACTTCGCCAATTGGCTCCTCAGGAGCCAGAAGCTCGAGCTGTTGAGGAGCCCAGGCCTGAACCAGTACTCCAGGCCGGGGGAGAGCGAGAGCGACTTCAGGATACGGATGCAGTTGGCCGCCAGGGAGCTCGCTGACGACAACATGGAGAAGCTGCGCAACAAGTACGCTCCAAAGTACACGGCCCTGGACGAGCGCATCCGAAAGGCCGAGATGGCGGTGGACAAGGAGCAGGACCAGGTGAAGCGCCAGAGGTATCAGGGCGCGGTATCGCTGGGGTCCACCCTCCTGGGAGCTTTCGTCGGCAGGAAGGCCACCAGCGGAGCGACCAGGACGGTGCGCGATTATCAGCGGGTCCAGAAGGAGAAGAAGGACATCGAGTTCGCTGGCGAGAATCTCCAAGCCCTGCAGCAGCAGAGGAAGAAGCTGGAGGAGGATTTCCAGCTGGAGGTCAAGGCGTTGGGCCAGAGGATCGACCCCTTGACCGAGAAGCTGGAGACGATATCGATAGCGAGCACGAGGACCAACATCACGGTCAAACTGGTTGCCTTGGTCTGGAGCCCGACGAACTGAATGGAACGCTGGACGCGATTCAGAAACCGCGAATATGTCGAATGGCGGGCGTAAGCTCGAATCCTCTCGGTCCATGCTAGCATTTTCGAAAAGGATGTCGGCATCAGGACGTCTGGAATATCTTGGATGCCGAGTGCCGCCAAGTGCCGAGCGCTAGTGCGATACAACCTTCGGCAGCTTTTTTGCTTGGGCTATCCAGTCCTCGACCGCCGCTTCCGTCGGTACGCGTCGGACCAGATTCTTCGCCTCGTTGACCTTCAGCATTGCCTGCAGCAGATTCGGTGCCTTCCTCTGGGCCAGCTCAGCGCAGCTGTCCACTCCGGCAGCCTCCAGAAGGTCCGATAGCTCCGATGCGACCCCCTTGATACGGAAAAGGTCAGCGTGGTTGGTCCATTTCAGAAGGTCCTTCTCGTTGATCCCGGTCTTCTCCGCCACGCCCTTTCTGCCTTTCACCGAACCGCATTCCTTGAGGAGACCCTCGACGGTGGTAATGCCCACAGAAGAGAGCTTCTCAGCGATTGCTGGTCCGATACCCTCGATCTCCGTGATTCTTCCCATATCTGTCCCTCCCAGTATTCGTCCCCATCCGGAATTGTATTTGCATTTGCTCCCTTATAACTCCGTCGAATCCTAGTGAAGTCCTCAGCTACACTCTGATCCCTGGTCGATCGCATCTCGATTGAAATAAGAGAGTGAGGCGTCACCCGAAGCCTCGGCTAGCCTGCTTTCTTGAATCACTATTTTATGAATTTCCTACCTACCTCTGCAGGAATTGCCACCAAGGTCTCAGTGGCCATGCAATCTCCTCGCTTGAGCGACATCTTCAGAGCGGTCTTCTCATCTGGTGCTTCAAAAATGACGACCGAATCGAAGCGACCAAGGGTCCAGTCGATGCTCACTATCTTCACACCATGCTTCGCCGTCGCCTTTTCGATGCACTTGATATTCTGGGCGATCTTCTGCTTCGTGGGTTTTCCTTTGAACTTGATGAGAGAGATGAATCTCATTCCCCCACCTCCCGGGATGCTTCCCGGAATATCATTCTGATTGAGCAGTCTTAATGATTGCCTAGCTTACCTTGCTCCGGTTCGCCCGACCCGTCTCCGAAGTACATCCTAGATTCCGTGTTTTCATCTCTGATGCCAAGTTGCGCATCCGCCGGCAAAGGGCTTTAGATAGCGATCATCTCATCCAAGGGCTGC
>JACXTO010000087.1 GCA_016919565.1 Methanomassiliicoccaceae archaeon
ACCGATTGACTTATATAGATAGACCAGTATCGCACTTCGCTCAACGCGCTAAGGACGTTCGACCAGACCCCATGGGCAATGCGACAGCATCCCTTTGCCGCGATCCAACCATTCTGGACCGCGAGAACGGCGTCACGGTCGAAGGTTCACGAAAGACACTCTTCGGAATCGAGCGTTAGCAGCAGAGAGTGTACTCTCTCGTAGAGCTGAGAGGGGGAACCATGTCGAACATAAGACGTCCAAAGAAAGGATCGCAAGCGTATTCGCCAAGGAAGAGAGCGAAGCGACAGACACCCAGGATGGATGCCTGGCCAGAGATCAGCGAAGGCCCTAAGGTACAGGGATTCGCTGGATACAAGGCCGGCATGACCCACGCCTTCATCGTCGACTTCCGCAAATCAAGCACCACGGCCGGCCAGGAACTAAGGATTCCAGTCACGGTCCTCGAAGTCCCGCCCATGAGGGTGGCGGCCATCAGGATCTACGAGAACACCCGCTACGGCCTGAGAACGGCCGGCGAGGTCTGGGCCCCGAACGTCGATGAGACCCTGTCCCGTCTGCTCCCCATCCCCAAGAAGGTGGAAGCGGAGAAGAACTGGGAGAAGATGAAGGACATCGACATCGAGGACATCCGCATCCTGGCCTACACCCAACCGAAATTGGTCAAGGGCGTGCCGAAGAAGAAGCCCGAGCTCATGGAGCTCCGCATCGGCGGCGGTTCCATGGACAAGAGGATGGAGTATTCCAAGTCCATCCTGGGCAAGGACATCACCATCAACGATTTCGCCAAGGACGGCTCGATGATCGACGTCGCGGCCATCACCAAGGGCAAGGGATTCCAAGGCGCCATAAAGCGCTGGGGATTGAAGCTGCTGTCCCACAAGAACAGCAAGCACCGCCGCATGGTCGGCACCCTGGCCCCGAAGCGTCCCGGATACGTCCGGCCGACGGTGCCGCAGGCCGGTCAGATGGGCTACCACCAGAGGACGGAGATGAACAAGCGCGTCCTCAAGATCGGTACGAACGGCGAGGAGATCACCCCGAAGGGCGGGTTCCTGCACTACGGGCAGGTCGTCAACCCCTACGTTCTGATACACGGCTCAGTGCCAGGACCGGCCAAGAGATTGGTCCGACTGCGCGATCCAGTGAGGAAGAACTGGACCGTTCTCAAGGAAGCCCCGAACATGGTATACATATCTCTAGAGAGCAAGCAGGGGGCCTAGAAATGGTCGCCAAGAAGAAATCCGAATCGAAGATCAACGTTTACTCTCTCAAAGGAGAGGTAATGCACAAGGCGGACCTGCCGACCGTGTTCCACGCGGCCTACCGCCCAGACGTGATCCGCAAGGCTGTCGTCGCCGAGGAAGCCAACAAGAGGCAGCCATACGGAGCATCGCCGAGGGCAGGCGTGAAGCACTCCGTCTCCACCTGGGGAAAGGGTCGAGGCGTGGCGCGCGTCCAAAGACTGGCGCAGGGAGCGAAGGGCGCGGAGTCGCCCAACAACGTCGGCGGTCGCCGGGCGTTCCCCCCGAAGGTGGACCGCGACTGGTCCCAGAAGGTCAACAGGAAGGAGCGCATCCTGGCGCGTTTGTCGGCCCTGGCCGCCATGGCCAACATCGACATGGTGAAGGCGAGAGGGCACCAGTTCAGCGACGATATCACGCTCCCGGTGGTCTTCGAGGACGCCGTGGAGAAGCTCGACACCACCGCTGACGTGCTCAAGGCATTGCAGAGCCTCGGCCTGGAGGCCGATGTGGACAGAGCCAAGGATTCAAAGAACGTCCGACCGGGAAAGGGGAAGATGCGCGGCAGGCGCTACAAGAGCGCACGCAGCCTGCTGATCGTCGTTTCCGACAAGGAAGCGCCCATATTCAAGGGAGCGCAGAACCTGGCAGGCGTGGAGATAGTGGCGCCGGAGCAACTCAACACCGGCTTGCTGGCCCCGGGCGGAGCGGCAGGCAGGTTGGCCGTGTTCTCCGAGGCCGCCCTTAACAAAGTGAGGGAGTGGTGATCATGGTCAAAACAGATGGCATATTGCTTCATCCGTACGTCACAGAGAAGACGATGAACCACATGACCGGGACGCCGACGCAGGACTTCAAGGACGGCAACAAGCTGGAGTTCATCGTGAAGCGCTCCGCTTCCAAGGCCGAGATCAAGGAGGCCTTCGAGAAGCAGTTCGACGTCAAGGTCGCCAAGGTCTGGGTAAAGATCGACAGGGAAGGAAAGCATGCGATCGTCAGGCTCAAGGAAGGATACTCGGCCGAGGACATCGGCATGAGGGTCGGAGTGTTCTGAGGTGGTATGAAATGGGAAAACAACTACGGCAACAGAGACGCGGTAAGGGCGGGTCAGTCTACCGGTCGCCGAGCCACCGGCACTTGGGCGCTGTGAAGCATCCCGAGGTCGTCAACAAGAACGGCAAGATCATGGACATCATCCACGCCCCCGGCCGATCGGGACCGGTGGCGCAGGTGGAGTTCGATGGCGCCATCACGCTAATGATCGCCGCCGAGGGGATGATGGTCGGCAACGACGTCTTCGTCGGGGTGAATGGAGCTTACGTCGGCGGCAACGTGCTGCCATTGGCGGGGCTGCCAGAAGGGACGCTGGTCCATAACATCGAGGCTAGACCCGGAGACGGTGGAAAGTTCGTGCGCACCTCTGGATCATCGGCATCGGTGGTCAGCAAGGGGACCAAGGTCGTACTTCTGATGCCTTCCGGTTCGTTCAAATCATTCGACCCGCGCTGCCGGGCAAGCATCGGCACGGTCGCGGGAGGCGGGCACAAGGAGAAGCCGTTCGGAAAGGCGGGGAACAAGGTCCATGCCTACCGGTCGCGCAGCAAGGCATCTTTCAAGGTAAAGGGTGTGGCCATGAACCCGGTCAACCACCCGCACGGTGGCGGATCCCACCCGCACGTGGGCAAACCATCGACCGTCGGCAGGAATGCGCCTCCAGGACGTAAGGTCGGGCGCCTGTCGCCGCAGAAGAAGAAAAAGGAGAAGTGATCGCGATGGCAGATGAGAGACTATCAGGAACCAAGGCCTCGCGCAGGAAGCAGAGGAAGAAGAAGGGCACGCTCCAGGCGCGCCGCAAGAAGGAGTTCACCTACCGTGGATTCACCTTGAGCGAGCTGTTGGAGATGCCCTTCGACGAGGTCCTAGGCATTATGCCATCGAGGGCCCGCCGCAGCTTCGTCCGCGGACTGAACGAGGAGCAGAAGGTCACCTTCGACAAGATCAAGGCGTCTGAGGGAGAGGTCGTGCGCACGCATCGCCGCGACATCCCCATAATCCCCCAGTTCGTCGGCAAGAAGGTCGCCATCTACAACGGGAAGGAATTCAAGGAGATCGAGATCAAGCCAGAGATGATCGGCCACTATTTGGGCGAATTCTCGCAGAC
>JACXTO010000010.1 GCA_016919565.1 Methanomassiliicoccaceae archaeon
AGAACAAATCGACATCTGATGCTCCAACGACAGATAGATTCAATGTAGGAGCGTCTGGCACGGTAACATAAGGCGTGGCGTTAGCATAGAAGCTCATCATGCCAATGCCTGCGCTGTTGTGAGCCGCAACCCCATGGTAGTATTCCTGCCAATTGTTCAATCCGGTGATGACCGTCGAGGTGCCAGTCGGATGCTCCGACAATGCCACATCATTTTGGTAAATTACGTAGTAATCGATTGGCCGACCTCCGTCGAAGGATGGGGCGATCCAGCTCAGGGAGATGTTGGCGTTGCCTGCGATGGCCGTGATTCCAATGGGTGCATCAGGGACGGTGAATGGTATCGATGATAGTGAGTCGGTCCTTGCTCCCTCTCCGGCGGCGTTGACAGCACCGACCTGATACCAGTAGGTCTGGCCGTTAATGGCTGTGGCGTCAAGGTAGGCTAAGCTTGAATTCGAGGAGAGCAGGGAATAAGCACCGAGTTCGGCAGCAGAACGGTATACATTATAGCTCGTGATGTTGCTGGTACCCTGGTGGGCGGGAGCGGTCCATGACAATGTCACTTGGGAGTTGCCCGCGACCGCCGTGAAATTCTCAGGCTGGTCTGGGCTCCCTTCGATTTGTACGGTATCCCCCATTATCAGTCCGTAGAAGTTGCCCCCGGGAGGAGGGAAGTCCGAGCTGGCGTAAGCATGACCTCTAAGCCCAAGATTCCCGAATGGGATCCAATCCGATCCTACTGAGGGGGCGACGGACCCGAGGAACGTCATGGACGTTAGTGAAGGGCAGTAGCTGAAAGCGCCATCGCCAATGAAAGTGAGGCCACTGCCCATTGTAACAGAGGTCAGGGAGGCGCAGCTGAAGAACGCACCAATCCCTATTGATGTGACGTTATTTCCCATGGTCACCACTGTCGGGACGGAGCAGCCGTAGAATGCATTGCTTCCGATGATCGTGATGCTACTGGGGATGGTAATCTCTCCAGGTCTAGCAGCGGGGCATTTGATCAAAATGGTCTCGTTCTTGTTGTATAGTATTCCATCAATGCTGGCATAGATCGGGTTGCTGGCATTCACGTCGATCGCGGTCAGGGCGGAGCAGCCATAGAACACCCCATCCGCGATGAAAGTGACGTTGCCTGAGATGGTGATGGAGGTCAGGGCGGAGCACTCGCCGAACGTGAAGTCAAGAATATTCTCGACATTGTTGGAGATCGTTGCGGAGGATAAGGCAGTGCAGCCGAAGAAAACCGACCCTCCCATATAGGTCACGCTATCAGGGATGATTATTGAGGTTAACGCGCTGCAATGGCCAAATGTGATGTTACCGATGGTCTTGACACTGCTGGGAATGGTCGCTGAGATTAGGGAGCGGCACCAATTGAATGCACCGTCCCCGATGGATTCTACGCTGTCGGGGATAGTAACTGAGGCAAGATCGTAGCAATTGATGAATGCTGAGCTACCGATTGAAGTGACGCCGCTTGGAATGATGATAGAAGTTATGTTGGAGCACTCAGCGAACGCTGCTTCCCCGATGGTCACCACCGGATAGCCTCCTAGATTGGATGGGATAGTTATTGCTCCGCCAGGACCATTGTAGTCTATGATAGTGACCTCGTCGCTGCTCACCGTGTAAATATAGCCATCCTCCGAGTCCGCGCTCACTATGCCAGTAGGAACCATGGTGAACGCACCGATTAGCAGAAGGAGCACTAATATCGAGGATCTCACTTTATTTCCTGATCTCTCAGCCATTGAAACACCCGCTCTGATGCCACTTGCAGTATCATAAAAATGGGTTAAAATTCGTATACCTGACTAATGAATTAAAGATTTGTGGAGCTGAAGCGAAGATGGATTTATTCAATAGGGAATGATGATACATGTTGGCCCGCCATTTCTTCTGGCCTCAAATCCACATCGGATCACTAATGACCAATCATTACATGATAAGCCAGATAATGATTGATTAGTGAAATAGCTAGTTTGGCTAGTAGTAAGTGGCATGTCAGTAAAGAGGAAAGGTGAAAGGGCTTGGAGGACAGGCGAGCTTCGTGGTGCAACTCTTTTCACCAGCATACTTTGTGTCGTCGTCTTTGTCACTGGAAACATATTTATATCATGCTCCATTTTTGCCAAGAGGATAACTATGTCATTGTGGCAGGGCAAATCACGACGCAAACCTTCGGGCGGAAGGCTGCGCCTATCAAGGAAGAAGCGTCGCTTCGAGATCGGTCATGACGCTCAATACACATACCTGGGCGAGACCCGACTGCAGAAGTTCCGCGTTCGCGGCGGCAACTCCAAGGTCAGGATGCTGAAGGCCATCTACGCCAACGTGATGGACCCAGCGACCAAGAAGACCCAGAAGGTCAGGATCGTCACCGTCAAGGAGAACCACGCCAACTCCAACTACGTGCAGCGCAACATCATGAACAAGGGCGCCATCATCCAGACGGACCTGGGATTGGCAAAGGTCACTTCCCGACCCGGTCAAGACGGAGCGATAAACGCGGTACTGGTGAAGTGATCCGCTTCGCCCTCCGCTAAACCCGTTACTCGGTGGTCGAAATGGATACTGAGAAATCCTGGGTGCTCTGGCCCGAGTATTTTGATTCCACTCTCACCCGAGCCCAGGGCCGCAAGGTCAACAAGAAGCTGGCAGTGCCAGAACCGAGCCTCGAAATGATCTCCAAGGCGCTGCAGAAGCTCGGCATCGAACACACCCTGGAGGAGGAGAAATCCTATCCAGGCGAGTGGTATCTGAAGAAGGGGAGGGCATTGGTACCCATCACCATCCCCAAGGGCCAGCTCCTGGTGAAGGTCGGGGAGATCCTGGTCCGGTCTCAGCGGTCCTGAGGGGTCTCGACTTCCTCGACCATCTTCTTGCCGGCAGAAACGCTGTCGACCGAATGGATGACGGCGCCGGTCTCGGAGATCGCCGACTCGATGGAATCAAAATCCAGCGCGCTGCCCTCGATCGTGATCTTTATGCTCTCCGTCTCCTGATCCACCTCTTCCAGCGTGAGGTTCACACCGGACACCCCTTCCAGTACGCTCAGCTTGCGAGCGAGCTCCACGATGGTGGGGTGATGCGGCTTTAGCACATCCAGCACCAGTCTGCGAATATCTGTCATCGTCCTCTAACCCAGCTTTAGAGCGTTTAACGAATAATAACGTTTGCGCTCGGCCAAGGCAAACCATTATTCCCTTGCAAGGCTGATTTTGCCCCATGCTCCCCTATACCGAATTCCGCATCCTGGACATCAACGCTGAGTCCCTGGGCGTGCCGACCAGTCTGTTGATGGAGAATGCGGGACGGGCAGTCGCCACGACCGTCTCCGACCGGTTCGGGAAGGGGAAGCGCATCATCGTCCTCTGCGGGACTGGCAACAACGGCGGGGATGGGTTCGTGGCAGCTCGGCACCTCAGAGAGGACAACGAGGTGAGCGTTCTCCTGGCGAGACCGGAGGCAGAGATAAAGACCCAGATCGCCAAGCATGCTTTCATGGCGGTAAGGGACCTGGTGGTCGAGGGTGCCTCCAGCAACTTGTCCGATTTCGACGTGATCGTCGACGCGCTCCTGGGAACGGGGGTCAAGGGTCACCCAGCGGAGCCCTATTCCAGCCTGATAGAACGCATCAACCGATCCGCCCGACCGGTGGTGGCGGTGGACGTCCCCTCCGGCCTTGGGACCGATAATATGGTGCGGCCGATGATCACTGTTACTTTCCACGATGTGAAAGAAGGCATGACAAAGGAGAATTCCGGCGAGATCGTCATCGTTGACATAGGGATCCCACCAGACGCGGTGAAGTACGTGGGACCGGGCGAGTTCCTCCACTACCCTATTCCCTCCCAGGACTCCCATAAGGGGATGAACGGGCGCGTCCTCGTCGTCGGAGGCGGCCCCTATACTGGCGCGCCAGCCCTGGCCGGGCTGGGGGCGTACCGCATCAAGGTCGACCTGGTCCGCATTGCCACCCCTGCCCGCTCCTATCTCCCGGTAGCTGGCTATTCTCCGAACTTCATCGTCCACGAGCTCAGCGGCGACATCTTGACCGAGAAGGATGTGCCCATTGTCCTGGAACTTATCGATAAAGCGGAGGCGGTCCTGATCGGCCCTGGTCTGGGCAGCGCGGAGGAGACCCTGCGTGCCATCAGGGCGATCGTGGGAGCATGCGACCGGCCGATGGTCATCGATGCCGATGCCATCACCGCGGTGGCGAAGGACAGGAGCGTTCTCGTCGGAAGAAAAGGAGTGATCACGCCGCACGCCGGCGAGTTCATGAGCCTGAGCGGGGAGAAGCTGCCAGAGGACTACGAGCAGCGCCGGAAGCCCGCCATGGAGCTGGCCAAGGCGCTCGGTTTCACCATACTGCTCAAGGGACGCATCGACGTCATCGCCGACGGTTCGCGCTGCAAGCTGAACCGCACCGGCAACGCCGGCATGAGCGTCGGAGGCACCGGAGACGTGCTGGCCGGCGAGGTGGCAGGCCTGCTCTCCCGAGGGGTCGCCCCCTTCGATGCCGCCAGGATCGCAGCCTACGTCAACGGGGCAGCTGGAGATCTGGCCTATCAGACCCTGGGGTTCAGCCTGCTCGCTACGGACGTGATCGATCACGTGCCGTTCGCGCTCAAGGAGCAGCTTGATAGGTATTTGTAGTCCGAAGCGATTGAAAGGGCGTGCGATTGGCGATAATATCTGACATCCATTCGAATCTGCCAGCCCTTGAGGTCGCGATGGAGCATATCGCGAAGGAGGGCGTGGACGATATCCTGTGCGCCGGGGACATCGTCGGCTACGGGCCGTTCCCCAACGAGGTCATAGAGCGATTGAGCAGGATCGAGATCATCTCGATTCTGGGGAACCATGACCGGGCGGTGCTCTCCCACGACTCCAGCAACATGAACATCCAGGCCCAGGATGCCATTTGGTGGACGATCGGGGACCTGAAGGAGGAGGGGAAGGCCTATCTAGCCCGCCTCAGCGCCAGGAGGTCATTCTCCTGGAACGGCCTGAGGATCGGGATCTACCATGGATCGCCGCGCAACGATGATGAGTACGTACCGGAGGAGAGCGCCGGGGATGAGCTGCTCGAAAAGGCGAGATGCGATTTTCTGGTGCTAGGGCATACCCATATTCCCTTTGTTAGAAGCCTGGACAATGGCACGATCGTCAACCCTGGCTCCATTGGGCAACCGAGGGACGGCGATCCCAGGGCGAGCCTGACGATCTACGATCACCGGCTGCGCAGGTTCGAGGTGAAAAGGCTGGCATATGACATCGATGCGGTGGCCGAGGCCATCAAATCGAGCGGGCTTCCATCCTTCCTCTCCATGCGGCTCTACAGCGGCATCTGAAGCTGCGACCGGAATCCTTTTTCCCTACGGCAGGCGTTGGCTATCGAGTGATGTAATGTCCCTTCGAGCCTCGCCTGTAATCGACCATCCAGCCTTGCGGATACTGGACGGAGGGTCGATATTGTGCGCCGGCGACCTCCACATCGGGCTCGAGGACGAGATGCAGTCGAAGGGCGTCATCGTCCCTAGCCAGACGATGAGGATGGAGCGGGAGCTCGTCGCAATGGCCGAGGGGTGCGAGCGGCTTGTCCTCCTGGGCGACATCAAGCATCAGGTGCCAGGCACCAGCGAGCAGGAGCACTCCGAGCTGCCGCGCTTCTTTGATGCACTGAGAAGAGTGTTCGCGGAGATAGACGTCGTTAAAGGCAACCACGACGTCGGCATCGAGGACATCGCCTTCGAGGGCGTGCACATCCATCCGCCCTCGGGCTTTGCCACGGAGGAGGTGGGTTTCGTCCATGGTCACGTCTGGCCTTCCTCCGAGGTCATGTCTAGCAAGACCCTGGTGATGGCTCACAACCACCCGGCGGTGCTGTTCAAGGATGGCGTTGGCAACATCATGACGGAGCGCTGTTGGCTCAGGGCCAAGTTCAACGACAAGGCGCGGGGGCGCTATTCCGAGCTCCCGGAGGAGGTCATCGTCATGCCCTCCATGAACCCGACCATCAAGGGGAGCCCGGTGAACCTGGAGGGCGGCAGGCTGCTCGGCCCGCTGTTCGCTCAGGGCATGATCGACGTCGACGAGGCGAAGGTCTACCTTCTGGACGGCATCAACCTCGGGACGGTGAGAAGCCTGAGGGTAGAGAGGCCGAGACGCTATCGATACTGGACGAAAGAAAAAGAAGAGAAATGAAAGGGATTGGAAGGGGTTTCAGTAGTTCTTGATCTGCTGGAACATGCTTCCATCCGGCTTGCGGATGTTGACCACCAGCGGCGATTGGCCGGGCAGCGTGTGCGTGGCGCAGCTGTTGCACGGGTCGTAGGCGCGGTAGGCCATCTCGATGGTGTTCAGCAAACCTTGCGACACTTGCCAGTTCTTGATCAATGCGCCGGCGGCCTTCTTGACGTCCAGGTTGATCGGGGCGTTGTTGTTGGTCGTTCCAACGACCAAGTTCACGTCCGTCACGATGCCGTTCTCGTCCGAGATGTAGTGGTGCACCAGCGTTCCGCGCGGCGCTTCCAGTATGCCGACGCCTTCGCCTGGAGTGTCCCGCTTCCCCTTGATGTTGGTATCGGTGATCTCGGGGTCTTGGGCAAGCTCCAGCAGCCTTTCCGAGGCGTACACCAGCTCGATCACCCTGGCCCAGTGCATCGCCATGGTGTGGTGCACCGGTCCCTTGATGCCGAGATCGCGAACGATGCCGACCAACTGCTCGTAATAGCCTTGCGCCAGCGGCGTGGTGAAGCCTTTCGAGACGTTGAGGCGCGAGAGCGGCGTGGCGCGGTATATGCCCGAGTCCTTTCCTGCCACGAAGCCTTTCCAACCGACCGGCTTGAAGTAACAGAACTTCTCGTAGCTCCAGGGCTCGGTGTGCTCGGAGATGTACTTCAAGTAGTCCTTGCCTGTGTAGCGAGCCACTTCCTTGCCGTCCTGGTCGATCATGACCTGCGTTCCGTCATAGAATGCCACCTTGCCATTCTTATCGACCGTTCCGAGGTTGTAGGTCTCCTGGTAGAAGATGTCCTTGCTGGTGATGATATTCATGTAGTCCTTGTTCTTCAACACCACGTCGGTGAAGACCTGCATGGTGAACTTGGAGAACTCCACCATCTCCTTGGCGTACTCCTCGACCTTCTGGCGATCTTCTTCGCTCAGCGGCTTGGACATCCCGCCGGGGATGCCGCATACCGGGTGCGTTGCCTTGCCGCCGAGCATCTCCTGGATCTTCTGCGCGTTCGAACGGTTCTTGATAACGCGGGCGCCGACCTCCAGACCGACCGCACCGACCACGCCCAGGATGTTCCGGTTCGCGGCCGGCGACGCCGGCCCGAGGACGAAGTCCGCGGCAGCGAGGGCATAGAAGTGCGCGATGTGGCTGTGCACATAGTGCGCCATGTAGAACAGCTCCCTCAGCTTTAT
>JACXTO010000088.1 GCA_016919565.1 Methanomassiliicoccaceae archaeon
GTCCCTCCGACGCCCACCTTCATGTTCATCCCCAGGTGGCCACGAGCGCGAGTACCAGGACGACGAAGGTGACGACGTAGAGCAGGAGCAGCTGGCGCTTCTTCTTCTGCAAGTTAGTGGTATTGCTGGTCCGGCATTCCTCGGAGCAGAACCGGCCGCTGCCAACGAACGCCTTGCCGCAGGCACGACAATGCTTGTGCTGCGCGATCTTGTCTGACATGTCGGCGAACTAATCGGATATCTGCGATTAAACCTTTTCTGGCGCGGGAGGGATGGAAGCGGTCTTGGCGCCTCTCAGGTCCAGTTCGTTATTGACGATGGTGATGCAGTGGTCGGCGTGATAGCTCCTCGTGCCGATCGATATCAGCTTGGGGTCGTACTTGAGGAGCATGCTTTCCTCTTCGCCCGTCAGGTCCTGATCGTCCCCGAGGACGAAGTTGACATCGTCCTGGAAGGCGAGGACGCGGATGTCCTCCCCGCTCTCCTTGAGGTAGACGATCTGCTCGCCCTTGGGGATGTTCGACAGCACATCTCGATAGGAGCGGTTGGAGACGTAGATGCCCGGGGAGGAGCGCTCCTCGGCGTCAACCTTCTGCAGCAGCGCATTCCTGACCAGCGCCGCCGTCGACCTCTCGTCGGGATTAAGGTACTTCAGCTCGTTCCCCACCAACCGTATGGTCTTCGGCGGATGGGGCGGTCCCTGGAGGACTAGCAGTATCTCTACGTCGCGGCGGATGTCGTGCGACAGGAAGAACGCGGAGTTGATGCAGCGCAGCAGCACGTCCATCCGCCCGGTGCTCCCCGCCAGATCGTCGAGCTTGAAATCACCGGTGGTGATGGCCCGGTGCCCGACAACGATGAAGCGCCTCATTGCTTCACGTCCATCTGCCCGGACTCGAACTGCTTCATGAGCTGTCTCTTAAGCTTCCGGTTGCCCATGAAGCCCTTGACCGCCTTCTTGGAGTTGTTGAACTGGTGGAGCAGGTCCCTCACCTCCTTGGGGTCGACCCCCGCTCCCTTAGCGATCCGGTTGATCCGGGATGACTTGATGAGCTTCGGCTCCTCCATCTCCGCATCGGTCATCGAGTCCATGATTATGCGATAGGAGGCGAGCCTCTTCTGGCTCTCCTCGACGTTGATCTTGTCCTGCAGCCCGGGCATTCCGAAGCCAGGCAGCATGGACATCAGCTTCTTGAGAGGCCCCATATTGGTGAGCATCTCCATCTGCTTGTACATCTCCTTGAGGGTGAAGTGCCCGGACATGATCTTCTTGGTCGTCTCCAGCGCCTCCTCCTCGCTGATCGACTCCTTCGCCTTCTCCAAGAGCGATTGGATGTCGCCCATGCCCAAGAGCCTCGAGATGAACCGCTCCGGGTTGAACGGTTCGAGGTCTTCAAGGTGCTCGCCCGTCCCGATGTAGACGATCGGCGCCTTGGTCCTTGCAACGGCGCTCAGCGCGCCCCCGCCCTTCGCCGAGCCGTCCATCTTGGTGAGGATGACGCTCGTCACATTGACGGCGTCGTGGAACGCCTGCGCCTGAGGTCCGGCCTGCTGACCGATCGTCGCATCGAGCACCAGGATGCGCTCGTTCGGCTTGGCGATCTCGGCGACGTCCTTGATCTCCTTGATGAGCTCCTCTTCGAGCGCGTGGCGGCCCGAAGTATCGATTATTACCACGTCCATGTTATGGAAGTGCTTCATCCCTTCCCTGACGATGTGCTTGGCATCCTTCGCCTTGGGGTCGCCATAGACCGAAACGCCGATCTTCAGCCCGACCTGGCTCAATTGTTCATAAGCTGCCGGGCGGTGAACGTCGGCGGCGATCAGGCCGACCTTCAGCCCCCTTTTGAAGAAGAAACGGGCCAGCTTACCGGTGGTGGTGGTCTTTCCCTGCCCATAGAGGCCGACCATCATTATGGTCTGCTTGGTGAGGGGGATGACCCTCTGCTGCCCCAGGACCTTGACCAGCTCCTCGTAGATGATCTTGATGATGTGCTCCCTGAGGGACATGCCTGCAGGCGGCTTTTCCTGGGTGGCTCGGCGCTCGACCTCCTTGGTCAGCTCGAGCACGAGCTTGACGTTGACGTCGGCCTGGAGCAAGGCGCGTTGGATATCCTTGGTGACCTCCTTGACCAAGGCCTCATCGATGCTGCTAGCCTTGGCTATCTTGTTCAGAACGTCACGTAGCGATTTGCCTAGGCCTTCTAGTACCATTGGTCAGCACCTATCCCGACACTAACAATGCCACGCTAGATAATATTTGCCAACAGATGCTCTGGCACAAGGAGGAGAAAAAAAAGGGTTGGGAAGGGCTAGCCTGATCAGAAGGGATGGGATGCACTCTGAAAACTAGCCCAGACCTTCCCAGGCCATTTATCTTCATCGGACTATTTATAACTTGTCCAATTTCGGACGTTCTCTCATCAACAATCGCTTAATGAAATGGAGTGTTGAAAGGGGTTTGCTGAAAGGTTTGCTGGCTCAAAGGTAGCCGGACTTCTGGAGGGCCATAAGGTCCTCGGTGCTGAGCTTCTCGCCCTTCTTGAACTTGTCAAAGATGTCCTCAGCTTCCTTCATCGCCGCCGACTCTTCCTTCTTCTTGCGGGCCTTCCGGGCCTTCTGCTTCAGGCCGGTGAGGATCTTATCGTAATCGTGCACCTGCCGGATGTGCTCGATGTGCTTCTTGTGCTCATCGTCCGCCTTGACCTTGGTCTCGATGAACTTCTCTTGCGATTCGTCCGCTTCCTTGCGCATGATGTCCGCCTGCTCGTAGAGCTTGATCATCTCATCATGCTCGGTCTGCGCCTTCTCCGCAAGCTCTCCCACGGCCTTGTGGAATCCCTCGGCGTTCTCCTTCGCCTCTCTCAGGTCCTTTATGACAACTCGGACCTCGTCGCTCTGCTCCAGCTGCTTCTCCCTCTCCTGGATCTGCTTCTGCAGGGCTGACATCTCGTCGATGAGCTCGCGTTCCTTCTCGATCGTGAGCACGGAGGTCATCTGCCTGAATTCGAGCGACTTGAGCTCCTTCTTCAGCTTTCCGATCGGGGGGCCTTGCTCGCGCGGCACGTTCGCCTTCTTGAGGCTGGCGACCTTCTCGTTGAGCTCGTTGACCTTGTGGTTCCAAAGGTCGCGCTTCTCCTTCGCCTCTCTTACCTGAACGTTCAGGGAATCACGGGTCTCACGGCGCTTGGCTGCTTCCTCAACCAATCCGCGGACCTTCGAATTCAATTCGTCCCTCTTCTGGACCCATTCCTTGGTTTTGTCGTTTAGTTCATCGCGGAGCCGCTTGTGCTTCTCCGCTTCGTTATTGTTGAACTGCCGCTTTTGGTCAAGTTCCTCCAACAATTCAGTCATAAGTTCACGCTCACTAGCCTAAGACACCGAATAAAGCGTCATCGACATTATGGATGCCGTTTATAACACTTTCGCCTGGCTCTAATAGAAAGAGGATTGCCAGACTGATGCGATTTTGAATGGATCTATAATCCCTTTAGGTCGTTCCCTTTGAAGTCGACGTCCTTGCCGTCGTCGGACTTGTCCTTGTCCAAGGGGATCTCGTGCCAATCGGTGCCGTATTGGTCAGCGCCACCGGTCTTCAGCTCGAACTTCACCTTGAGGTGGCCGCTCTCGAAATAGACGAAGGCGGACTTGAGCATGCTGAGGTAATAGGATACACGCTTGCCCTGGCGTGAGAGTCTGCGCTCGGTGCAGACTATCAGTCCCTCCACCTCGAGGTCGCGTATCCTTCTATAGCAGGCGGCGATCGGTATCCCATATAGGTCCGATATCTCCTGCGCGCTCTTGGGAATGCGGATGGTAGCGACGAGTATCTTGACTGAGTACTCATCCGTCAACAGCTGTGACGTTTTCAGAAGATCTACCCTTCTTCTCCCCCCTTCTCTCGGATGGTATGCGTCGTGGGGTAAATGGCATTTACTGTCGGTAGTGCCGTCCATTTCATGCTGCCGGGTCGAGGATATGCTTAGCGCCATTGTATGATCAACTCGTGGTCATTACGCCTTCGGCGGATCGCATCGGGGCTGGAGATCTTGGTTCAGATGTGACGGTGAAATGTCCCTTGTTGAAGGTGAGCTGGAGCGAATCGACAGCGCACATGTAGAAACGCACTTTCTTGCCGCGATAGGCCTCGTCCTCTCGCACGCAGCGCACCATCCCGAGCTCCTCCATCCTGCCGACGCGGCGGTAGGCGACAGCGATCGGGATTGAGCATTTTCGGCTGATCTGCTGAATGGACATCGCCCGGTTGTAGGTGACGCTCATTATATGGCCAGCGTACTCGTCGGCCATCAATCGCGTCATCTCTTGTTCGCGATGAATGCCTGCTTCCATGATTTATGCGAGACGATGGAGATAATAAAGCCCTTGGCTCCTAGATATCGGAAATGATAGCCACAAATCCGCATA
>JACXTO010000089.1 GCA_016919565.1 Methanomassiliicoccaceae archaeon
ACGTTCAGTTCCTCGGTCCTGATCCTCTTGTCCAGTATTGCCACGCGGGTCTCGAGGTCCGGGGATTGGATGTCGGCGATCAGGCCGGATTCGAACCGGGTCACCAGCCTTTCGCTCAGGGACGGTATCTCTTTGGGTTGGCGGTCGCTTGTCAGCACGATCTGGCCGCCCTTCTCGATGATGGTGTTGAAGGTGTGGAACAGCTCCTCTTGCGTCCGCTCCTTGCCGGCCAGGAACTGGGCGTCATCGATCAACAGAACGTCCGCCCCCCGATAGGCCGCCCTCACATCGTCCAGATGGTTCGTGGCCATAGCCTCGATCAATTCCGACTCGAAGACTTCGGTCGGCGCGAGCAGCACCTTCTTGTCTGGATGATTCTTGGCGATGTGATTGCCGATGGCGTGGAGCAGATGGGTCTTGCCCATTCCCGAACGGGAGTAGATGAACAGCGGATTGTACGATTTCCCCGGGGTCTCGGCAGCCGAGCGGGCCGCCGCCTCCGCGAAGCGATTGTTCGGCCCAGCCACGAAGGTGGCGAAGGTGAAGCGGGGGTTCAGCGTCCGTCCGTAGTGGCTGGGTATCTGCTGCACCGAACAGGTGGGGCATCCGCCCTTGTCGTCCAGCAGGCCGCCGCAGAGCTCGCAGCGGCTCTCTTCCCCAGGTCTGGACTGCTTCTTATGGTACTGGAGGATGAGGTCGTAGACGCCATCGATCTTCTCGTCCACCTTCTTCCGCTCCAGGTCGTGGTGGATCTGCTCCTCCGCTTCCGTCTCCTCATAGCCTTCGATGCGGCGGCGCAGGCTCTCCAGCTCGGTCTCCACGTCAAGCAGCCTTTCCGGGTCCCTCATCCTTCTGAATAGTGATTCCGCCTCCCGTTCGTAGCCAACGGTATCCAGGAAGCGCAGGACCTCCTCCAGCCCTTCCAGTCTCTGGATGTTCGATTCGAAGTATGGAATGGCACGGGCTGCGGCCTGCTGGTCGGTGAGATAGAGGCGGACGAGGTTGCTGACGTTGTACCCCTCCTTCGCCCAGTCCTTGATCTGCGAGGCGACCTCATCCATCCGCCCGCCGAGCTTCGTGATCTCTTCGGTGTTGCGGGGGAAGCTGAGCGTGCTCGGTGGCATCAGCTCGACCCGGGTTATCTTGGCGTCCAGATTTCCCTGCTCGATGTCCGTCACCGGGACGCGGCTGTGAAGCGAGATCGTAGCGTCCGGGAGCAGGGAATCCTCCCAGATGTACTCCACCGCCTTCCCGCCCTTGTAATACCGCTCGGCGTGGGAGGCGCCCGCTTTCTTGAACGTGTAGATCGCGATCAGCGGCTCTCCGGAATTGAACAGGATGATGCCCTCGCCCTTGTCGGCGTTGAGCTCGAAGATCAGCTTGACGTAGCCGGTGAAGGCGTATTTCCGGACGTCCTCGAGGACGCGCTTGAGCATCCCCTCTCCGCCACGATAGCGGTCCACCGTCTGCCCGTCCGGAATGCCCAGGTCCACCAGCATGCCCACCACCCGCAAAACCGCGCTGGATTCATATATATTTGAAAGTATAAGAAGAACCGTCAGTCCAAAATCAATCGATGCGGTCCATGCTCATTCTTGGCGCCATCGGTCAGCCGCGGACCAACAACAACAAACCTTTAAATCAGAGCACGTTTTGTTGGGCAGTTGCCTGCCACTGTAGCTCAGCGGCAACTCTGGAGCATTCGTTCCAGGGTCGCGAGAGAGCGACAGTTTCGTAAACTGTAGGTCGGGGGTTCAAAACCCTCCAGTGGCTCCACATCTTCCTCATTTCTGCGGTCTTTCCTGCTTGAGGTACTCGCGCACGATCTTGATGGCGCAGACATCGCCGCACATCTCGCAGCCGTTGGTGTCCTCCAGGTGCCCCCTGGACCGATAAGCTTTGGCCTTCTCCGGGTCCAGCGCCGCCCGATACATCCGCTCCCAGTCCAATTCCTTCCGGGCATGGGCCATCTCGTCGTCCCTTGCTGCCGAACGGCCTCTGGCCAGGTCCGCCGCATGGGCCGCGATCTTGCTCGCTATCAGCCCCTCCTTCACGTCGTCCGCGGTCGGGAGGCACAGATGCTCCGCCGGCGTCACGTAGCACAGGAAGTCCGCGCCATGGTAGGCCGCTAGCGCACCTCCTATCGCGCCAGTAATATGATCGTAACCAGGGGCGATGTCCGTGACCAGCGGTCCGAGGACGTAGAAGGGGGCGCCGTCGCACAACGCCTTCTCCATCCGGACGTTCCATTCGATCTGGTCCAGAGGAACGTGGCCAGGGCCTTCAACGAAGCTCTGGACCCCACTGCTCCGCGCCCTCTTGACCAGCTTACCCAGCGTCATCAGCTCATGGATCTGAGCGGCATCGCTGGCATCATGGATGCAGCCTGGCCGCAGCCCGTCCCCCAGGCTGATGGCGAACTCGTACTTGCGCGCCATCTCAAGCAGGTAATCGAACTGCTCGTAGAGCGGGTTCTCCTTCTCATTGTGCAGGATCCAGGCCACCAGGAACGATCCGCCGCGGGAGACGACGTCGGTGAACCTGCCAGAGGAGCGCAGCGTCTGCACCGTGTCCAGCGTGATCCCGCAATGCAGGGTCATGAAATCCACGCCGTCCTTCGCGTGAAGCTCGATGCCGCGGAATATGTCGTCCTCGTCCATGTCCACCACGGCGCTCTTGCGGGCCATTCGCAACCCCGTTTGGTAGATCGGCACCGTTCCGACAGGGATGCGGACCTCCTTGAGGACCGCCCGGCGGATGGCGTCGATGTCGCCGCCAGTGCTCAGGTCCATGATCGCGTCCGCGCCGTAGCGCACTGCGATCCTAACCTTCTTGAGCTCCTCCTCCGGGTCGGCCCGGTCGCGGGAGGTGACAATGTTGACATTCACTTTGACGCTGAGGCCCTCTCCGATCCCACAGGGCTCGGGAGCGTGGATGGGATTGCTGGCTATGACGATTCGTCCAGCTACCAGTCTGCGGCGGATGATCTCAGGCTCGAGGCCTTCCTTGGCCGAGACCGCCTCGATCTCGGGCGTGATGCCCCTCGCCGCGCGTTCCATCAGCGTCATCGCTCACCCTACCTCGCCGTTGTTATTTGAACCTTAAGACTTGATCCCGGAGAAGGCTGAGACTAGCAGAAAATGATATGCCGAAGCGGCCCGTTTTTAAGCTCGTGATGCTGACCTATCGAAGTATATATAGCCAGACATGTAAGGAAGGGTATAAATATCACCAATCCTTTAGGTTATGCATCGAAGGGATGGGGAATTTGAGTCCATGCTAGCCAAGGACATCTAGATTTCTCTGTCAATCGAAGCAACGACGTCGAGGGTGAGTTGAATGGAAGATACCAGCTACACGGCCCAAAGCATCCAGGTGTTAGAGGGGCTGCAGGCCGTGCGCAAGCGACCTAGCATGTACATCGGCTCCACGGACGCCCGTGGACTGCATCATTTGGTTTACGAGGTCGTCGACAACAGCATCGATGAGGCGATGGGCGGCTTCTGCACACGCATAGACGTCATCGTGAACACCGATGGGAGCGTGACCACCATCGATGATGGGCGCGGCATCCCCACCGGGATCATCGAGAAGTATGGCAAGCCAGCGGTCGAGGTCGTGATGACGACCTTGCATGCCGGCGGCAAGTTCGACCGGAAGAGCTACAAGGTCTCCGGCGGCTTGCACGGCGTCGGCCTTTCCGTCGTCAACTCCCTCTCTGCGTGGCTGGAGACGCATGTCAGGCGGGAAGGCAAGGAGTGGATGATCCGCTTCGAGCGGGGGGTCGTCACATCGCCGTTGCACGTCATCGCGGACGCCTGCGGCACCGGGACGACGCAGACGTTCATGCCGGACCCGGAGATATTCCCAGACACCAATTTCGACGATGAGACGCTAGCACATCGCTTGCGGGACCTGGCCTTCCTCAACAAGAACATCGTCATCACTTTCAAGGACGCTCGCACCGGAAGGGAGGAGAGGTATCACTATGAGGGCGGCATCAACGAGTTCGTCCTCTCCCTGACCAAGAACAAGGTGATGCTGCAC
>JACXTO010000090.1 GCA_016919565.1 Methanomassiliicoccaceae archaeon
GTCAATTCCTTTTAACTGAACCCGCTATATTTATTACTGGATAAGCCAGGTACGAGGTTGTGAAGACCCTATCCTCTCAGAGCCCGAACCTCAGTTTGTGGGACTATACAATCAGCTGTTAGGTGTTTCAACCCAGCAAGTTTATTATTCAATTTATTGAAGCTCAAATGTTCTTGTGAGTCAGCCTCAATCCGTCTGCAAGGTCGCGAATCTCCTGCAGTCCTCCTTGCACGCCTTCTCGGTGAAATAGCGGGTACCGGCTGAAGGGCGAACTGTTTCATGGGATCGAATATCGAAACCGACGTCGCAGCCTTCTTTGCGGATATTCCCGTCGAATCAGCGGGGAAGCTATACCTAGTGAGACGCCAACCTCCAAGACGATGATCGAACTTAGCGGCGGTGGTTTGATCACAAATCTAATTCCTGGTTTATTCTAGGAGGGCGAATGAAAATGGCTGAACCTGAAGAAGTACCGGATGATGTGAAGAAGATACTCGGCCCTAACGAAAAGGTCGAAGCGTATATCAAAGAAAAAATCTACCATCCAGCGTTGAACATCGATTCGATGGTTGTAACGAATGAAAGAGTAATTCTGCGGCATCCTCATGCTGCCGGGATGAAGAAGGACTACACCGATTACAGTTATTCCGACATTGCGGGCGTGGAAATGGAGACGGGATTACTGCGATCAAAACTCAAGCTCAAGCTCAAAGGCAGCAAAGATGTGCTAGATCTGGACAAACTGCCAACCGAACATGCCCAAAAAGGATATGGACTTATCCGGGAAAATGTGGGCAGATTCCAGGCGCCGCTTGCGACTGGTTACGCCAACGCTCCCAAGAATGAAGTAGAACCCGAGGAAGTCAAATAGCCAGTACAATTAGGCTGATGATCGGAAGGGAGGGCTAGAATGGGCTTGATCGACGAAGTGGTAAACTTCGTGGTCAACGGAAGCATTGGCGGGCTTCCACCCCTAGCCGTAATGATCCTTCCTTTCATCGTCGGACTGATCGTCGGTTTCTTGGCAAACAAGGTCCTAAAGATCGCGGTCATCGCCATCATCGTGTTTGCGGTGGCAATTTACTTTGGCTTATATTCTTTCGATATCCCTGCATTGCAGCAGCTAGCACAACAATATGGCCCATCCGCCGTGCAACTCGGCGTTCTTATCATCGGAGTGATGCCTCTGAGCATTGGCTTCATCATTGGCGCGATCATCGGGTTTATACTCGGTTAATGACCGACATTCTGAGACTATAGGTGCAGACCGTAGGCCCAAAGAATGCCAGGACCACCGGGACGATCACAATGAGAACGATCGCGTCAAGCATTCCGATCCTGGCCGTTCTGTCTTCCCTTAGCAGAACGTCATGCTTCATCATGTTAGACTGGATATGTCCAAAACCAGGGTCAATGTGTGCGATTGTTGTCGCAACACGCACATATTCTTAATTAAGCACCTATTATCACGCGGTACCAATGAAGCTCAATGTCATATCAGTCCAAGACTTCGGGGAGAGCCTCGAGGACATCATTGATTCCGCTCAAAGGTTGAAGAAGGGAGCGCTGAAGAACTCCGATCCATTGAAAGGCAAGACGCTCGCCATGATCTTCGAGAAGGCGAGCACCCGGACCAGGGTCTCGTTCGAGGTCGCCATGGAACAGCTCGGGGGCCATGCCATTTTCCTAGGTACCAAGGACATCCAGCTCGGACGTGGGGAGACGATCTCAGACACCGCCAGGGTGCTGTCTCGCATGGTCGATTGCATCATGTACCGCGCGTCCAAGCACGACATGATGCTGGAGCTAGCAAACAGCGCGACCGTTCCGGTCATCAGCGCCCTCGATGAGATCGAGCATCCTTGCCAGGCAGTGGCCGACCTGATGACGATAAAGGAGCAGAAGGGCAAGCTCAAAGGATTGAAGCTCGCCTACGTCGGCGACGGCAACAATGTCTGCAACTCGCTCATGCTCGGCGCGGCAATGGTCGGCATGAATTTCGTGGCGGCCTGCCCTGAGGGCTACGAGCCGAACAGCAGGTTGATGAGGCAGGCCGATAAGCTGGCGAAGAAGAGCGGAGGCTCGGTCAAAGTGATCGAGGATCCTGGCGAGGCCGCGACCAAGGCCGATGTCCTTTACACTGATACCTGGGTCTCCATGGGAATGGAGGACGAAACCCACGAACGGGAACGGATCTTCAAACCTTACCAGCTCAACTCCGGGCTTTTAAAGAAGGGCAAGAAGGACTGCATGGTGCTCCATTGCCTACCAGCGCACCGCGGCCTCGAGATAACCGACGAGGTGATGGACGGGCCAAGGTCGTTCATCTTCGATCAGTCGGAGAACCGCCTGCATACGGAGAAGGCGATATTGCTCGCTTTGATCCACTAGGGACAATAGCCAGCGAGCTGGCCAATGATAACCGACTCAATGGCATCCAGGAACTCCAGCTCCTTGCCCAAGGGGATGGATGCACCCGCCGCAATTCGATGCCCCCCTCCGCTCCCGCCCACCCTCTCGGAGGCGATGCGGATGGCAATGGAGAGGTCCAATCCCTTCTGCACCAGTTCCCGCGTGGCCCTCGCAGACACCTTGATGTTGTCCTCGTCGACGCATCTCGCGAAAGCGACGATTGGCACGGAACTGTCCACCTTGAAATCGATGTCGACCCGCTCCCCTTGAGCCCTGTCTTCCATGCTATCGGCCGAGCCGAGCAGCATTCCGGCCACGATGCCGACCACCGTCTCCGGGATCTCGGTCTCGGCGTGGAAGTATTGCAGGGACTGGCGTCTTACGACCCCCTTCTTCTTAACCCAGGATATCCCGTTCTTCAGGGTGTCGCGGTGATTCCTCAGCAGATCGTCGGCGGTGCGGAGCGCATCGCCCCTGTCCCCCTGACAGATCTTAAGGCCGATCTCGGCCTTGTCGTACCGCCCGCATGAATTGAGGAGGGTGGCGAATTCCTTGGCATCGTGCAATGGCGTCCGTTTCTCCTCATCGGCCAGGAGATAGACCTCCCCGATCAATCGCCTTATCGACTTCACGCCTTTTCCGTAATTCAGCAGTCTCTCAGCCAGCCGGCTGGTGATCTCCCTCTTCTCGTCCAGGCTGAGTTCCACCCAGCTTCGCCATCCGTTCTCCGATTGCTGATCGATGCCGATGTCATCCAGGAACCGCTTGCACTCCGAATAGCGATTGGTCAGTCCCGGCAACGTCGGGTCGTTGGCGTACTCCAACATCCGTGCGAGCGGCCGGCTCTCCCGGCCGAAGATGCGGATGTCCCTCGTCACCTCGATGGTCCCTTCCGCCACGGCATCCTGGACTATGCTCTGGTTCAGCCCTACCAATCTTGAGTTGGCCGAATCCTGGAAGTCCCCCACCGCTCCCACGATCGCCAGCGGCGCCAGTGAGGCGTTCCCCGAGGACATGCTCTTCGCGACCAGATATGTGACGCCAGCGCCACTGATGGACTGTCCGCCGTCGATCCCGAAGAGATGCGGGTTGACATGCACCTTCCGTTCCATGAACGATCCCAGGTCGTTCTGCCCCTGTTTGCGCTTTGGACCGGCGTTCGCGTCCTCGATGATGGAATGGTGGTCGGAGACGCAGCAGATCGGCAGGGTGATCTTGGATATCGCTGACGATCCCAGGTCCACCAACCAGGCGGCCTCGGTATGCAATGCGTTGATCTGCTTGATCTCGCCCTCATCAAGCTTCCTGATGAACTTGCGTTCGTGAGGCACGTCCGCTCTTGTCAGCGCCGTCGATGCGATCGAAGCGGCGCTCACCCCGTCGGCATCGATGTGCGCGACGACCGTCACGCTGCTCGCGCCCAAAAGGACCTGGGTCGCTTCCCTGGCCGCTTCCAGCAGTGCTTTGACGTCCTCCCCTCTGGTGATATCAGCCATCTGCACCATCCATTCCCAGCGTCTTGCAGGTCAGCATCCCATTGATCCTCTCCGCAATCGGCGCCAGATTCCTCGTGTCCTCCTCGTTATATCGCTTGAGGAGGTTCAAAGCGTTCACGTTGCCCCTCCTTTCCCAGGCGTACCACAGGTAGA
>JACXTO010000091.1 GCA_016919565.1 Methanomassiliicoccaceae archaeon
TGCAGATGTCCAGCGCATATTCCAATCGCTTCGATTCTTCTGTCCGGCCGATGTGGTTCAGGAGCATGGCGGCGGCCTTGATCATGCTCGATGGATCGGCATATTCCGCCCGCCCCTCGTCGACCATGCGCGGTGCAGAGCCGTGGATGGCCTCGAACATGGCATGCCTCATGCCGATGTTAGCGCTGCCAGCCGTTCCCACGCCACCCTGGATCTGGGCCGCCTCGTCGGTGATTATGTCGCCGTAAAGATTGGGCATGACCATAACCCTGAACTCGGTCCTTCGCGCCACGTCGATCAGCTTGGCGGTCATGATGTCGATGAACCAATCATCCCACTTTATTCCCGGGTATTCCTCCGCGACCTTCTCGGCCACGCTGAGGAACTTGCCATCGGTCGTCTTGATGACGTTGGCCTTGGTGACCACCGTTACCTTGCCAATGCCGTTCTTCTTGGCATGCTCGAAAGCTAGCCGGATGATCCGCTCCGAGCCCTGGGTAGTGGCGACGCAGAAGTCGAACGCCAGGTCGTCGGTGACGTTGATGCCCCGGCTGCCCAGGATGTACGAGCCTTCCGTGTTCTCCCTGAAGAATATCCAATCGATCCCCTGAGCCGGCACGCGCATCGGCCGCACGTTGGCGAAGAGGTCGAGCTCGCGGCGCATGGCCACGTTCGCCGACTCGATGTTCGGCCACTTGTCGCCCTTCTTGGGAGTGGTGGTCGGCCCCTTGAGGACCACGTCGCATTTCTTTATCTCTTCCAGCACATCGTCGGGGATCGCCTGGAGCGCCTTGACGCGGTTCTCGATCGTCAGCCCTTCAATGACGCGAAGCTCGACCTTCCCGGCCTTGATCTCATCGGCCAGGATGAATTCGAGGATCTCCTGAGCATGCTTGGTGATGTACGGCCCGATGCCGTCCCCGCCGACGACTCCGATGACGATCCTGTCCTTCTTCGAATAGTCGGTCCAGCCCTCGGAGCGCTTCATCACTTCCACTCGGTCCAGCTGCTCCTTGACCAGCTTGGCGAAATGCTCCCTTGCCTTTTCCAACAGCGCTTGGTCCGTCATCTTGTCATCCTCCTGTAATCCAATTCACTCGAGCTTGAAGCCGCCATGCTTCTGGAAATGCTCGGCCAGCCCGCCATCCTTGAGTATCTTCACCATCACCGGCGGCAACGGCGTCGCCTTGATCTTCTTTCCCTTGGTGACGTTGTGGACGATGCCCTCCTCCAGGTCGACCTTGAGCGCATCCCCTTCGTCTATTGAGTCTGTGTCACATTCTATGACCGGCAGGCCGACGTTGATCGAGTTACGGTAGAAGATGCGCGCGAAGTCCTTGGCGATGACCGCGGATATGCCGGCCGCCTTGATGACCAGCGGCGCCTGCTCCCTGCTGCTGCCCATGCCGAAGTTGTGCCCGGCCACTATGAAATCGCCCTTCACGATCTCATCGATGAACCCTGGTCGGACGTCCTCCATCAGATGCTTGGCCATGTCGTTCATGTCCGTGCTCTTGAACTTGTACTTCCCGGCGATGATGTAGTCGGTGTTGATGTTGTCGCCGAACTTGCGCGCCTTGCCTGACAGCTGGTCCATCACAGCACCTCCCTGGGGTCGGCGATAAAGCCTTTGATCGCGCTGTACGCCGCAGTCGCCGGCGAGGAAAGGAAGATGTGGGACTTGGAGTTGCCCATCCGCCCCCGGAAGTTGCGGTTGGCGGTTGACAGCACCACTTCCTCGTCCGAGGGGATGCCGTTGCAGGTGCCGACGCAAGGCCCGCATGACGGTGTGGTGACGGAAGCCCCAGCCTTAACGAGCTTCTGGATGATGCCGCACTCCATGGCCGAGAGCAGCACTTCCTTGGAGGCCGGGGATACGATCAAGCGCACACCCTTGGCGACCTGCTTGCCATCCAGTATCTTCGCCGCGATCCTCAAATCCTCGACGCGGCCGTTGGTGCAGGTACCGATGAACACCTGGTTGACCTCCTTGCCCTCGATCTTCTCTATCGGCAGGACGTTGTCAACGTCCGGCGGGCAGGCGATCTGAGGCGAGAGCTTGCTCACGTCCTCCTTCAGCACCGCCTCATACTTCGCGTCCGGGTCCGGGTCGACGCCCTTGAAGGAGCTCCTGGCCCTCGTCCGCAGATACTCGATGGTCTTCTCGTCACATCTCATCAGGCCGACCTTGGCGCCGGTCTCGACCGCCAGGTTCGAGATCGTCATCCTGGCGTCGACGCTCAGCGCGTCTATCGCCTCGCCCTCGATCTCTAGGGCCTTGTAAGTCGCCCCGTTGGCGGTGAGCCTCCCGGTCATCCTCAACGCTATGTCCTTCGAGTAGACGCCAGTGGGCAGCTTCCCGTCGTAGCGGAGCTTGATGGTGCTGGGGACCTTGAACCAGGTCTTGCCGGAGATGAGCGCGGCAGCGAGGTCGGTCGAGCCGACGCCGGTGGCGAAGGAGTTCAGCGCCCCGTAGGTGCAGGTGTGGGAATCAGCGCCGATTATTACGCTTCCCGGCAGGGCATACCCCTGTTCCGGGACGATGACGTGGCAAACGCCCTCCCCGACGTCGAAGAGCCTCGCCCCGAACTGCGTGGCGAAGCTCCGCATCTCCCGGTGGAGGTTGGAGACCGACTCCATCGGCGAAGGGGCGTTGTGGTCGATGACGATGACGTAGCTGCTCGGGTCCTTGAACTTCTTGCCCTGCATGTCCTTGAACGCCCTGATCGTCAGCGGCGTCGTCCCGTCCTGGCTCATCATGAAGTCCACTGGACAGACGATGATGTCGCCTTGCTTCACGTCCTTTCCCGCATGCGCCGAAAGTATCTTCTCAGCTATCGTGCCCATTGTGTTCGCCTCAATGAAATGATGAGATCCAATTCTTGCAGCCCTCGCTTTATCCAGTCGTCGGGTGTCGGATAATGCTTATCGGCGACGATTTCGGTCAACTGGAGGGCTCGGCGCTTCGTCATGCGAGGCGTGATACTAAAGCATTGCGGAAATCCCCTGCTTTTGGTGTTTCGATGGCGGCCAAATGATACAACAGGGCCAGATATGGTGCCCGCAGGGACGAATCGGCAAATGCTGTTCCAGCAATACCGATGATCGCTAGCCCATTTTGAAGCGGAGCAGCGCGGCTATCCCGCCGATCGCCTCCAGCTTCTTGCCCGCCTCGTGATAGTCGCTCACCACCATTACCTTGCCCCGGGCATCCTCCACCGCCTTCATCAGGCGCTCCATAGGCTTCTCGCGCGCCTTCGTCTCGGAGATTATCAGGAATTCCACCGCCCCGGCGTCGATCGCATCCCCCACCTCCTTCGTGCCGTAGGCGACGGGACCGTCCTTGGCGATCTCCTCCAGGACCCGCTCAACCTCCTCCGTCTCCTCCGCCACCCGGGAGCCGCGCAGCACCTCCGCCCCGATGCCCTTCTTCATGAGCTCGTGGATGCCAGACATGCCCGCCTGACCGGTATGGAATATGTGCGCCCGGCCGAACAGCTCCGGGGCCTTGTTCTTGCCCTCTGACACCAGTGTCTCCTTGGCGAACCCCGGGCCAAGGATGATCAGCGGGACGTCCGCCGTGCAGAGCTGCCCCACCTTGTCGATTATCTCATCATAGAATGTATCGGCGTCCTTGTGCTCGTACTGCTTCCCGGCCATGTGGGCGTTGATCGTGGCAACGTTCTGGATGCCGTACTGCCTCATCACCGCGAGGGTGGCCTCATCGTTCTCCAAGGAGACGAAGACAATGGTGGGCCGCTTCGCATCCTCTATCGCCCTCTTGATCCGGTCCAGGGTGCTCAAGCGCCAGTGGAGCTTGACCACCGAGAGCACGTCGCCCTCTTCCAAATTCAGCGTATGATGGGAACCGAGGTCCTGCGGCCCCTGCTCTATCACCCCGGTGATGCGCAGCCTGGTCTCGAACTCGTGGAACTCCACCTTCTCCACCCTGATGCCTAGGAAGACGCGCTTCTTCTCGCCGCGCTCCGACCTCACCTTGTCGGACTTCACCTCTTCTCGCCTGAAGGTGACGGCCAGCACCATGTCCGCGGGTTCAATGATATTGTATAGATGCCAAAGGTCGTCGACGTTGTCGACCTGGAACTTGATCTCCCCGGTGCGGGTGTCCTGATGCAGAAGGCGCATTGACCGATGATTAGCAAGTGCGTATTTCAGGTTTGGTCTGTTCGGGTGTATCGCATAGCGACGAACAGCTGGCGTAGCGTCAAGCTGACAGATGGTGTCTTCGTTTGGACACTTTCGCCGGCTTGTGTTTTTCCGCAGGTGGGAAGGGTTAAGTATGCCCCACCTATTCCATCGAATCTTAATGGCAAAGTGCTACCTCGTGCTCGAAGACGGAACGATCATGGAGGGCACGGGATTTGGTTTTGATCACACTTCATATGGAGAGGTGGTCTTCAACACCAGCATGACCGGGTACCAGGAGTCGTTGACCGATCCGTCCTACGCCGGTCAGATCCTCATCATGTCGTACCCGCTCATCGGCAACTACGGGATCAATCACGTCGATTTCGAATCGGACAAGGTGCACGTCCGGGGATACGCGGTCCGGGAGCGTTGCGTCGAGCCGAGCAACATGTACGGCGGCGACAAGATCGACTCGTTCCTCAAAAGGCAGAAGGTTTCAGGGATCTCGGAGCTCGACACCCGCGCCCTGATCATCCGCATCAGGGAGAAAGGCACTCCCAGAGGAGCGATATGCTTCGAGGAGGACCTCGAAAAGACGCTCAAGAAGGTGCAGACCATGCCCTTCCCCTCCGACGCCAATCTGGTGCACGACGTCTCGACCCGGGAGGTGCTTCGCTACGAAAAGGAGGGTGCGAAGGAGGTCGTGCTCGTCGATTGCGGCACCAAGCAGAACATCGTGCGCGAGCTACGCAAGCGCTTCTCGCTGACCATCGTGCCATACGACACCGAGGCTTCCTGGTTCCGGGACCATGAGCTGGATGGCGTGGTAATCTCCAACGGGCCGGGCGATCCCTCTCATCCGGTGATCAAAGATACCGTCATCAAGACGCTGAAGGCGATCAAGGAGGACTATCCGATATTCGGCATCTGCTTCGGCAATCAGCTCCTCGCCCACGCTTTCGGAGGCA
>JACXTO010000092.1 GCA_016919565.1 Methanomassiliicoccaceae archaeon
AAGGTCGTTTGCACTGGTGCAAAGAGCCTGGAGCAGGTGAAGACAGCCATTGAGAAAGTGACCAAGCATCTCGCGAAGGCCGGCATTCAAATCAAGATAGAGCCGAAGATCGAGGTGCAGAACATCGTCGCTTCGTCCGATCTGGGGCAAAGCATCAACCTAAACGCCATCGCCATCACTCTGGGGCTGGAGAGGGTGGAATATGAGCCGGAGCAGTTCCCTGGACTCGTCTACCGGCTGGAAGTGCCGAAGGTCGTGCTATTGCTCTTTGGATCCGGAAAGCTGGTATGCACTGGCGCGAGGAAGCCCCAAGACGTCGAGGATGCGGTCGACAAGATCACCATCGAGCTGCGCGCGGCTGGACAGTTACGCTAGACCGGGCAACAAGAGGGCGGTACCAAGGGGGAAAGGGGGACATCATGCCGCCCGTCAGTCCCTTATCATTCCTTGTCCGTCGTAACCAATCACCATGGATCAATGCGAACCGGACTCTCACACCACAACCTGACCATCGCTTCCCCCCATGGCACGATATTAGGGATTGATGCCTCGGCTCGGTCAGGCATCCTCTTTCGAGATAAAATATCGTCTCCGGTCTGCGGCTCCGGAGATCGTCCAGTCATCGAAACGAATCAAAGAATGAGCTTGCCGTCCTTCATTACCAGCTTGCCGTCTATCCACATCGATGGACTTTTAACCAAGCAGTCCTGATGAATGAGGGCGTTGGCGTCGCCATCGTAGTTCATGCCGATCGCGAAATGTACCGTGCCCCCGACCTTCTCGTCCTCCAGCATGTTGGCGGTCATCCGAGCGCTGTAGTTGATACCGATGCCCAGCTCGCCAAGATGGCGGGCGTTCCTCTCCTCGGCCTTCAGACCGCGCTCCCGCGCCATCTGTTCGCCCTTCTCGATCACCTTGAGCAGGTCCTTCGCTTCCTGCCCGCCGCTGACCTTGCTCACGTATCCATCGGTGTAGACCACCTTCACCGGCGTCTTTGGGATCGTCGCATGCGGCACCAGATCGACCGTTCCATCGAAGACGATGGTGCCTTGCGCGCTGCCCACCGCTGGCGAGATGTAGGCCTCGCCGCAGGGCAGGTTGCCGCCCTTGCCGCCGGTGCGGAAGTCGCCGTCATCGGCCTTGGCCTTGCGCCCTTCGATCGAGAAGGTGATGTCCGTCCCCGCAGGCGCCTTGACCTTCACCTGTTTCCGGCCATCGAAGGCGGCGATCAGCTTCGCGGCGTTGCTCCGCATCTCCTTGTAGTCGATATCGACGCAACGCTCGAACATGTCCACGTTCACGGTCGGTGACCAGAATCCGCGCATGCTCTTGTTCCCGTCCATGAGCAGCCGATAGATGTGGTCGTGCTTCTTTCCGTCCTTGCCGATGTACCCGATGTTCTGGCCGTAAGGGTCCTTTCCTTGCTTGCCAGCCGTCAGCGCGAGGCAGATGTCCGGCTCCGACTTCATGGCCGCCAGTTGCGCTCGCTCCGCGAAGTCGTAGATGGTCTTCATGGGCTGCACCACCATCACCGGCTTCCCTCCCAGCTTCCTGGTGACGTCGTACAGCTCCTTGGCGATCTGGAAGACCTCCCCCTCGAAGTTCGTTACTATCAGGACTTCCTCGTCCTTCTTGAGGTCAAGCACTTCTGTCATGGCCACCGTCGCGGCCTTGTTCAATTTGGACATGTTCTCATCCTTGAGCAAGCTTCGCGACCATGGCCCTGAACCATATATCCGTTTTCCGATGGTCGAAGGGTAACGCATTTTACCTTGAAGGTGTGTTAAGCGATGCGATGGATAGATCGAGCACTCTAAAGGTCGGCTCCCAAGCCCCTGATTTCGAGCTGCCGCGGGAGAACGAAACGCTCGTCACGCTGCGAGAGATGCTGGGCGCTGGGCCTGTCGTCCTGCTGTACATCCCATCGGCCTGGGGATTCGTCTGCTCGATCGAGATGACCACCTTCCGGGACAGGTACGGGGAGTTCGTCTCCGCAGGCGGGCAATTGGTGGCAATAAACACCCAGTCCCCGAAGACCAATGCCGTTTGGAGCGAGCATCTTCACTTGCCGTTCCATATGTTGGGCGACTTCGACGGCAAGGTGAGCGAGCGTTATGGGATCCTCTTGGGCGAGGAAAGCTATTATCCCAATGCCAGCAACCGGTCGATCTTCATCATCTCCAAGGAGGGGGTTATCACTCACATATGGGTGGCGGAGGAGCCAGCCATGGAGCCGAACTACGACGAGGTGCTGCGCAAGCTGCGCGAAACGGTCGAAGGCCGGCTATAGCCGGACCAGCTCGAACTGATAGAACGAGTCGAAGCTCCACTTCCTCTCCACCTTCATGCTCGGGAAGAAGCCAGGGATATCAGACTCACTGACCCTCTCTTCCACTGGCGGCCCGAATCCGGTGGCCTTCTTCTGGAAGTCCACCAGGCTGAGCTTGCCGCCGCCCCTCAGCGTCCGCTCCACCTCCAACGCCAGTCTCTCCTTGTCCTCGACCTCGTGGAAGGTGTTGACCAGCAGCGCCCTGTCCAAGCACGCTCCGGAGAACGGCAGTTCGGGGAGCTCCGCCTGCACCGGGAATATCTTCAGGCGGGTGAAATCGGATACGCTGGAGAGCAGCGTCTCGAGCATTTCCCTCTGCGAATCGACAGCGATCAATGCGCGGACGCGCAGCGCGAACGGCATCGACAGGTAACCAGTGCCGCAGCCTAGGTCGGCGCAGACCTCGTCCAGCGTCGGGGCGGCCCGCTGGAGTATCTCCTCTGCCGGCTGCCTCTTCCTCCTCTCCTCATCCTTCAGCATATGCTTGTTCTGCGCTTCGAAGCGGTGCGGCTTCACTCCTCGACCCCCTTCAGCCTCGCCTTCTTGATCGTCAGCCTCCCGCCGTCGCGGGCGATCTCCCTCTCGGCCTCGACGATCTCCAGGCAGGATTCGTGCATCGGCGAATCGATCACCAGCGTCTCGTACTCGCCGCCCTCGCCGGAGGGGTTCACCCCCTTGCTCGCCGAGAGCTCCTCCAGATGTTGGATCGCCTCTAAGTCCAGCGACCTCCCGAGCCAGTCCTCGCCCAGCCCCTCGGCCGATACTGCCACCACCATCGCTTCGATGCCCGCCTGCACCATGTCCCGCAGGAGCATGCCCTGGTCCTTGCGCCAGAGCGGCGAGAAGAGCCTCAACCCTAGGCTCTCGCAAACGCCGTTGATGCGGTCCCATTGATAGTCTGAAGCGATTGCGCCAGCGATCACTCCGTCCACGTCCAGGCCCGACAGTGCCTGATGCAGAGCCTGCAGGTCCCCTTCCTCGCTGCCTTGGCTCGGCGCCCTCAACAAGCGCTTCTCCATCGCCATCGCCTGCAAGGGCAGCAGGTTGAGATTGGGGGTGTGGAACAGCCATGAGTCCTTCTCCGACGGGATCACGCTCACCAGCGTGTCCACCTGATGACCTTGCTGCTCCATGAGGTACATGGCGTAGGTGGAGTCCTTGCCGCCGGAGAACAGAACGGACAGGCGCATCGATATGGAATGAAGGCATCCACTATTTTCATCTTGCTAGCCTGTGGGCAGGATTTTGTATGCGCATCCCGATGCTGAGGGCAATATGTACTGCCCCAAATGCGACAAGACCATCAAACCCGAGCGCATCGCCGAGGTCAATCTCAAGCTCAAGGAGAGGTTCAACAGCGACAAACTGGAGAAGGGGCTGTGCCCGGTCTGCGGCACCCGGCTCTTCGACCTTACGAAGAAGGAGGGGAAGAAGGATGCGGATTGAGGAGATCACGACCAAGGAGTTCGCGCAATCGGTGAAGAAAGGCCCCATCGTCTTCCTGCCCATCGGGGCCACGGAGGCGCACGGGATACACCTGCCCCTGGGGACGGATGGCTATCAGCCTCAGGCGCTCTGCGACGCCCTGGCCGAGGAGTTCGGCGGGCTGACAGCACCGCTTTTACCGTACGGGCAGCACAGCTCCACGAGGAACATGCCCGGGACCATCGCGTTGAGATCGGAGACGCTGCGCGCCATCGTGACCGATATCATCGATTCGCTGGTGAGGCAGGGGGTTCGCAAGCTGGTCATAATATCAGGCCATGCGGGCTCGGTGCACCTGGCCGCGATCAGGGAGGCGGCGGAGGCGGCTAGCGTTAGATACCAGGATCTCAAGCTGATGTTCCTGACCGATTACGATATCGCTTACAAGTTCCCGCTGCCGAGATCAGATTTCCGGGACGGGCATGGCGGTCTGATCGAGACCTCCCGCATCCTGGCCTTGAAGCCGTCATTGGTGGGCAAGAAGCGGCCGCAGGGGAGGTTCGAGGACAGGCGCTTCATGATCGTGGCGAACCCGGAGATCTGCTATCCCGAGGGAATGGTCGGCGACTCGACCAAAGCGACGGCGGAGCTGGGAAACAAGATCAACGATTTCATCTTCCGGGAGATGGTGCGTCTCATCAGACAGAATTTCGAGGTGTGAACGTGGACAAGAAGCAGGCAGCGGCCGAGAGGGCGGTGGAGTTCGTTCAGAGCGATATGGTGGTCGGCCTGGGGACCGGGTCCACGGCCTACTTCGCGATCGAAGCCCTGGGGAACAGGATCAAGGAGGGGTTGGAGATAGTCGGCGTGGCCACGTCCAGCAGCACCGAGCAGTTGGCCAAGAAGTTCGGCGTGCCCCTTGTCACGCTCGACGATGTGAAGCTGATAGACGTCACGATAGACGGCGCGGACGAGGTGGAC
>JACXTO010000093.1 GCA_016919565.1 Methanomassiliicoccaceae archaeon
AAGGAGGGCTTGGAATATGCGCGATGCGATTGCGGCAAGGTCTTCCATCCGGTCTGCCTCACGCGCACCGGCTTCTGCCCTTATTGTCAGAAAGAGTACTCTGCAGAGACGCTTTCGGAAGGCAACTTGATCCGGGCGAGGAATCGGGCCGAGCCGAAGAGGAACGCGAGCGGGATAAGCATGCTTTGGCAGTCAGATTCGCTTCATGTCTGCCCGGTCTGCGGTCTGGATCTGCCTGAGGGCGGGAACGAGTGCAGTTGCGGAACCGTCATCGTCGGTGACGAGGAGACGTTCGAATGCCCGTCATGCGGCTGCGAGGTGCCACCGCGGAGCATGGAATGCCCCGAATGCCGCGAACAGTTCGGGGTGCTGGAGGAACCGCCATGCCCCTTCTGCGGAAGGCCGATGGGGGAAGGGGAGCTCTGTCCCTGCGGGGGCATGGTCGGCGACGTGTGCCCGGAATGCGGCTTCACGCTCGGAGCTTCCGAGACGTACTGCGGCAATTGCGGCGCGGCGTTCGAGTTTCTTTAAGAACCCATCAATCCCTTAAAAAAATGGATTTATATATCGAATTCCGCATATACGGGCAAGGATGGGTGCACTATGAAATCTGTTAATGACAGCGAGATTGCTAAAGACTCAGACGCAGGCAGTGGCTGCCTTCCGGCCGCAGGTCAGACGGGGGCCTATGTCAGCCCGGACGACGAGGAGCTTCGGAAATTAGTCGAGCAGCTGAGAGTGAACATCAGCATAATCGGTTGCGGAGGAGGCGGGTCGAACACCATAAGACGACTCGCGCAGTCGGGGATCGCTGGAACCACGTTGGTGGCCGCGAACAGCGATGCCAGGCATCTGCTTTCCATTCACGCCCCTAACAAGGTCCTGCTAGGCAGGTCGACCACCAGAGGATTGGGCGCGGGGGCGATTCCGGAGATCGGCGCGCAATCGGCACAGGAGGCGCGTACCGAGCTCGCGAAATACATCGAGAACCGACAGATAGTCTTCATCACCGCAGGCATGGGAGGCGGGACCGGAACTGGCTCGGCGCCGGTGGTGGCGGAAATGGCCAAGATGAGCGGCGCGCTGGTAATGGGCGTGGTCACCATGCCCTTCAAAGCGGAAGGTAAGGTCCGGACGGAGAACGCGCTCCGCGGATTGAACCGCTTGCGCGAGCATTGCGATACTACTATAGTAATAGCGAACGACCGCCTGATCGAGCTCGTCCCGAAGCTGCCCTTAGAGGCGGCATTCAAGGTCGCGGACGAGGTGCTGATGCAGAGCATAAAGGGAATAACTGAAGCAATCACCGTCCCCGGCCTGGTCAACGTGGATTACAACGACCTGCTGACGATCATGAAGAACGGCGGGGTGGCGATGATCGGCCTCGGCGACTCAGATGACAGCGATGGCAAGACCGAGAAGGTGGAGAAGGCGGTCGACAGCGCCATGGGCTCTCCGCTGCTGGGCGACATCGATACCAGCGACGCGCGCGGCGCGCTCATCCGAGTGGTGGGCGGTCCGGATATGACAGTCACCGAGGCAGAGAAGGTCGCTGAGCTGGTCGGCATGAAGATCAACCCGCAGGCACGCATCATCTGGGGCTGCGCCGTCGACCCGACCATGGAAGGCAAGATGAGGGTCATGGTGGTCGTCACCGGAGTGAAGTCCGCCAGCCTGATGAACAGCCAAAGCGCCAAGCGCTGAGGCGCTCATGGTGGTGAAGGAGAAGCGCGGAAGGCGCCGATACATAGCGTTCGAAGCCAGCGGCGCTGCCGCGGCCGGCGAGCAGCTTTACTCGGCGCTGCAGGCGCTTTTCAACCGTTCGGGGACGAGGATGCCCAAGTTGATCCAACTAGAGGGGCGGCTTGGCATCGTCCGTTGCCTTGAACCGGAGATGAGAACGGTGATCGATGTGCTCAACCGTTCGATCGGCGAGAACGATGCCAAGATCAGCTTCCGGACCTTGTTCACTTCCGGGACGCTCAAGGCGTTGCGAGCGCGCGTCGGCCTCGTAAAACCCGAAAGACCGCGGCAATGATGCCCGGGAAAATTCTCCGCCGAAAATGGGGGTTTTTCTCAGCCACCCAGATGATGATTCTGGCAAGACAGAATCATCCCCCACAAATATATATCGGTGCAGAACTTTAGGTGAGTTCGTCGAGCTAGTGATAGGAGTGTATTAGATGCAACCAGGACAGATGGCATATGATAGGGCCATAACCGTGTTCTCTCCTGATGGGCGCCTGTTCCAAGTGGAATACGCCAGAGAGGCGGTAAAGCGTGGTACGACGACAGTCGGCCTGAAGTTCAAGGATGGTGTCGTCCTCATAGTTGACAAGAGGATCGCGAGCAGGCTCATGGAGCCGAGGTCTATCGAGAAGATCTTCCAGATAGATGGTCACATCGGATGTGCCACCTCTGGGCTCGTGGCCGACGCCCGGATACTGGTGGACCAGGCCAGAGTGATAGCCCAGATCCATAAGATAACCTACGATGAGAACATGTCCGTCGAGGAATTGGTCAAGAAGATCTGCGACTTCAAGCAGAACTACACCCAGTACGGGGGAGTGCGTCCGTTCGGAACGGCGCTCCTAGTGGCTGGCGTGGACGAACACGGAGAGCACCTGTTCGAGACCGATCCCAGCGGCGCCCTCGTCTCGTACAAGGCCGGCAGCATCGGAGCCGGCCGGAACGCGGTGATGGAGGTCTTCGAGGAGGAGTACCAGGAAGGCATGGGCACCGATGCGGCGATCGTGCTGGGTCTGAAGGCGCTGAAGAAGGCGACTGAAGAGGAGAAGCTCAACCCCAAGGCAGTCGAGATCGGCATCGTGGTCCGGGGCCAGAACTTCCGGCGCTTGGATGACTCGGAAGTGGAATCGTACATCGAAAAGGTCAATGCCGCCTGAGCAGGGTTTCCGTCGATGGTCGATATCGAAGATGCGATAATAGCCCGGTTCGAATCCCACGGGGAGACCTTCGAGGTCCTGATCGACCCCAAGGTCGTCAAGTCCCTCAAGGAAGGGAAGGACGTCAACCTCCACGAATACCTGGTGGTAGACACCATCTTCAAGAACGCCCATAAAGGAACGCGCGCGCCGGAGGAGAAGCTAAAAGAGGTGTTCGGCAGCACAGACCCGCTGGAGGTCGCGAAGGCGATCGTCCTGAAGGGCGAGGTGCAACTGACCGCCCAGCAGCGCAAGGAGATGCTGGAGAGCAAGAGGGCGCACATCGTCTCTGAGATCCATCGCAATGCCATCAATCCTCAGACCAACGGACCGCACACGGTCCAGAGGATCGAGACGGCGATGGAGGAGGCGAAGGTGCACATCGACCCGTTCAAGCCGGTCGAGGTGCAGATCAAGGACATCCTTGACAAGCTGCGCCCGATCATCCCCATCCGCTTCGACAAGATGCGCATCGCCATCAAGCTGAGCGGAGAGGAGTATGGACGCTGCTACGAGGATATCGTCCATTTCGGCAAGATCCAGAAGGAGGAGTGGCAACCCAATGGCAGCTGGGTCGGCGTAGTAGAGATCCCCGCGGGAATGAGGGACGACTTCTACGCCAAGCTAAACGAGAAGACGAAAGGAAACGTGGAGACCAAGCAGCTCAAGAACTGAGCTGAACTGATGTCTCTGACCAAAGCATATACAATTTCGTGAAGTGATCACATGGAAAACGAAGGAGACAGCGGGGGACGAGAGGTCGTTCTGCCAGGAGACCTGCTGGATTCCGGCAAACTGAAGGCCGGGGCGGGTACTTACGTGCAGGACGGCAGGATCTACGCCGCGCAATTGGGAATCAAGAGCGTCAAAGCGAACTTTGTGAACGTCATACCTCTGGGCGGTCGGTACATCCCAAGCCCAGGCGACACCGTGATCGGGAAGGTGGTCGATATCGGGCCTTCGAACTGGTTCATCGACATCAACTCCCCGTACCAGGCGCCGTTGCATGTGAACGAGGTCCCGTGGAGAGTGGACTTCGGGGACACGGCGAGGTTCATGAACATTGGGGACACGCTGTTGGCCAAGGTGCTGATGGTGGACGAGACGAAGCGCGTGCAGGTGACGATGAAGGAGCAGGGTCTGCGCAAGCTGCAGGGCGGCCAAGTGATGGACATATCCTACAGCAAGGTGCCGAGGGTCATCGGCAAAGGCGGCTCAATGATCCAAATGATAAAGACCATGACGAACACGCGCATCTTCGTCGGGCAGAACGGGAGAATATGGCTCGACGGCGAGATCGAGAGCATCCTCTTCGCCATAAGGGCGATAAAGATGATCGAGGACAACGCGCAGGCCTCGCATCTGACGGAGAAGGTGCGGGATTACCTGGAATCGGTTACCAAGAAAGGCCAGGTCGAGGCATCAAATTGATCGGGTGATGACAATGGGTGGAAACAGCAACGTAAAATTGATCGATGACAACGGCATCAGAATCGATGGGCGAAGGGTGGACGAGCTCCGGCCCATAAAGATAGAGGCGGGCGTGCTGAAGCGCGCCGACGGCTCCGCGTACGTGGAGTTCGGGAAGAACAAGGTGTTGGCGGCGGTCTATGGACCGAGGGAATGCCATCCCCGGCACATGCAGGATCCCTCGAAGGCGATCGTGCAGTGCAAGTACAACATTATCTCGTTCTCGGTGAGCGACAGGAAGCGCCCCGGGCCGGACCGCCGGTCGGTGGAGATCTCCAAGATCATCTCCGAGGCGTTCGAGCACGTGGTGTTCACGGAGAACTATCCTCGGACGTCGATCGACGTCTACATCGAGGTGCTGCAGGCGAACGCGGGGACGCGCTGCGCCGGGCTGACCGCCGCATCGGTGGCATTGGCCGATGCAGGTATACCGATGAGAGACCTGGTCCCGTCCGTCGCGGTCGGGAAGGTAAACGACCAGATCGTGCTTGACCTCCAGAAGGAGGAGGACAATTTCGGGCAAGCCGACCTGCCGCTGGCGATCATCCCGCGGACGGGAGAGGTCATCCTGATGCAGATGGACGGCCACCTGACCAAGGCGGAGTTCGACCGCGCGCTCGAGATGGGCGTCGGGGCTTGCAAGAAGATCTACGCGTTGCAGAAGGACGCCTTGGCGAGACGGTACGCCATCGACAAGGCGGTCGATGAGGCCGAAGAGCCTGCCGGCGAACAACCAGCGGAGGGCTGAAGATGTCTCGCGCAATCCTATCCGAGATCAAGAAGGACCACATCCACAAGCTACTGGCGAAGGGGAAGAGAGTGGACGGGCGTGCCTGGGACGAGTTCCGGCCCATCTCCATCCAACCCCGATTCTCCGACACGGCGGAAGGCTCCGCCCGCGTGAAGTTAGGGAACACAGACGTGCTGGTCGGAGTGAAGATGGCTATTGGAACGCCGTTCCAGGACACCCCGAACAAGGGAGTGCTGTCGACCAATGCAGAGCTTATTCCGCTCGCATCGCCGACCTTCGAGTCCGGCCCGCCAGACGAGAACTCGATCGAGCTCGCCCGAGTGGTCGACCGAGGCATCCGCGAGTCGCAGATGATCGACCTTGAGAAGCTGTGCATCGAGCCGAAGAAGGAGGTGTGGATGCTCTTCACCGATGTCTACGTCCTCGACTACGACGGCAACCTGTTCGACGCGGCGACGTTGGGCGCGGTCGCGGCTCTCATGTCCACCATCGTGCCGGCGAAGGAGAACGACAAGGGCGAGGACTTCCCCCTGCCGATCAACCACATACCGATCAGCGTCACGGCCGTGCAGATAGAAAACTCTATATTGGTCGACCCGACTCTCGACGAAGAAAAGGTCGCCGCAGCACGTCTGACCGTGACCACTGACGAGAACGGTGACCTGAGAGCCATGCAGAAGGGATTTGCCGGCGCGCTCAGCATCGATCAGATCAACAGGATGATCGAGACCTCGCAGCGGCTCGGCAACGAATTGCGCAATATGCTAGGGTGAAAACAATGTCAAAAGGAACATCGAAGGCCGGCACCGCGGGACGCTTCGGCGCCCGCTACGGCGTGGTCGTCAGGAAGCTGACGAAGGACATCGAGAAGATCGAGAGGTCCAGAAGCGAATGTCCGACCTGCCACCACGTAGCGGTCAAGCGAAAGGCCTCCGGGATATGGGAGTGCAGGCACTGCGACGCCAAGTTCGCCGCTGCCGCTTACTCGCCCATCTCCAAGAAGATCACCACCAAGGACGAGGAGCCGGTTCCAGAAGTGGAGGAGAAATAAGATGTACAAGTGCGGGAGCTGCGGCAAGCCCATCCGTTCCAACGTGAACCAGGTGGGAATGCAGTGCGAGAACTGCGGCTCCAAGATCTTCTACAAGGAGCGGCCGAACGTCAAGAAGACGATCAAGGGCAAGTGATATCTTGCCCTGCGCCGTCCTTACCTTCAGCGGCGACGATGCCGCCACGGTGTACGGCGCCATCTCCCCTGAGGCCGGGAGGGAGATCCCCCGCACCAAGGTCTCCGTCAACATGGACGGTGGCAGGATGGTGCTGCGGCTGCAGGCGTCGGACCTATCGGCGCTGAGGGCGGCCATCAATTCCTATCTACGATGGGTCAAGATCGCAGAGGACATGAACAAGGCAGTTGGTGAATGAAATGAACGATATCCCCCCTAAGCTCCAGAACCAGATAGCCCAGTTCCAGGCGCTGCAGCAGCAGCTGCAATCATTGCTGAGCCAGAAGTTCCGAATGGAATCGCAGCTCCGCGAGGTGCAGATGACCGAGGACGAGCTCAACAAGTCCCCCGAGAACGTGACCATCTACCGGAACGTCGGATCGCTGCTCATTAAGGCATCTGACAAGAAGGTCATCCTGAAAGAGGTCGTGGACGACAAGGAGACACTTGAGGTCCGCATCAAGACACTGGACCGCCAGGAGAAGTCCATGCGCGAGAAGTACCAGACGATGCAGGAACAGCTCAACAAGGCCCTCGGTGCCAGCGCCGGGATGTCCGAGAAAGCGAATTAAACCACTTCACGCGTTCTCCATTCCTTTTTGCGTCGCTAGCTTCGAAACATGCAAATAGGGACATTTTGTTGGGCGAATTGCATGCTCAGCTCCATCGCTTCCGAACTCGCCAAGGGAAGGAAACTCGTGCTGATGCAT
>JACXTO010000094.1 GCA_016919565.1 Methanomassiliicoccaceae archaeon
CTTAGGGTCGTATCGTAAAGACTAACTCGATCGACCAATAAATAAATCCCTTCTTGCAGAATTGCTGGACATTGGTGTTGCACCCTTGGTCTGGCGTTGCATAACACGGCTGTGATATTTAAACCGTGCGACATTCTACCATGGAGTTCTCCTTCAGCAGTGCCACTATGTCGCTGAGCAGGGCGGATGCGGTCTCCAGTCTGCCGGCGCCACGACCGGCGACGGTTACCTCTCCAGCGAGTTCGGTCATGAGCTGGAAGACGTTCAGCGTGCCTCCGATGGCCAGGGGATGCCCGATCGGCACGAGTCGCGGGCTAACTTCCAAGCGCGTCGGGGAGACCTCCGCCACCAGCCTGATGACCTTCTTCTCCTCCGCGGCCATGGATATGGCCTCAGAGGTGATGCCCCGGATGCCGGAGCGCCTGACGTCGCTGAAGCTGCAGTCGCGCCCGAAGATCGCATTTGCCAGGATGGCCGCCTTCGCAGCGGAATCGATACCGTCGATGTCATAGGACGGATCCTTTTCGGCGTACCCCATCTCCTGCGCCTCTCGAAGCGCCTGGTCGAAGGGAAGCCCCTCGTCCTTCATGCGGTTGAGTATGAAATTGCAGGTGCCATTGACGATAGCGCGGATGGAATGGATCTTTTCGCCCTTGAGCAGCTCGCGAGCGACGTTGATGATCGGCGTGGCACCGCCGACCGAGGCTTCGAAGCGGAGCCGCGCGCCGTTCTTCTCGGCCAACCTCATCAGCTCGGCGTACTTCAACGCCAATGGTCCCTTGTTGCTGGTCACCACATCCTTCCCCGCCTTCAAAGCGGCGGTGATGTGACCTAGCCCAGGCTGCCCGTCCTTGATGTTCGTTGGCGTCGCCTCGATCATGACGTCGTAATCGATTTCCTTCAGGATCCCGAGCGCGCCTCTCGCCTCCAGCTTTGGTCCAACCCGATGCAGCTTCTCCTTTCGGGTCAGCAGCTCCCTGGGGTCGAGCCCTTTCTTCGATACCTCGTAGGAGGAGGAATCGAAGACGCCGACCAGTCGCAGCTTCTCACCGAAGCTGGATTGCAGGGACGCTCCCTTCATGCTCAGGACCTCCGCCATCCCCTGGCCGACGGTGCCGAATCCCATCAGTACCAGGTCCATTTCAATCCCCCAATCCACTGATCAGGATGAAGCCCGACTGCATCGCCCTTTGACGCAGGAAGTCCTCGACCCTTCCCAGGCCGCTCTTCTGCTTCATCTTCCCGACGACCATCGCCGCCTTCTCGTCCGCGGAGGGCGATACGGAATAGCGGATCTCCACCGAGTCCAGATCGCCGATCGATTCGATGCCCTCCCCGATCTCCCTGAGGTCCGAGGGCGAGAGCTCTCCCACCAGCAGGTGCTCGAATTCGAAGGTCTCCAGCATTGACGACAGCTGCGCCACGTCGACCTCGCCCTTCTTCCACGCTTCCAGTATGTGCTCGAGCATTCTTTGCGAGTTCACCTCGAACGTGACGTGGACGGTGATCCTGCCGCCGGTGACCGCCTCGTGATGGTGCACCACTCCCACGATGTTGCCGTCGCTGATGGAGATCGGCTCCAAGGCTCTAACTAGCTGACCTGGCACATCCTTCAATCGCAAATCGGCGTAAACCCTCATCTCGTTCCCTTCCCGACGCTGCAAAGTGTCCGCTCGGCTCGAATACTGCCAATATGGGCATGGATATATAATTCACGTCGCCCCGAGCACCATCAACTATCCGGCGGTTGCGGCATCCTGTATATGTTGCGGTGGCTCTGGATAACGTGGCCGCATCTGGGGCATTGCTGATCGGTCCGGGTCACGCCCATGAAGAATTCCAAAGTCATCAATCGGTCGTTGAGCGTCAGTTCACCCTCTCGCTCGACGAGCTCGTTCTCGGCGCCCTCCCAACCGCACTCTTGGCACTCCATTCCTTTCGTACCTCATTGAGGCGTCATGTCCTCAGGCATTCCCGGTATTGCACGTCTCGATTCGATCATGCAGCTACATTTAGGGCAGTGGTAGTTCACCCTTGTCATCTCGACATTAAAAGTATCTCTGAACATGATGTCGTAGAAGATGAGGCATCCCTCTATGGCATCGGAATCCTTCTTATCCCCTTCCCAGTCGCATTTCGGGCAGCGCATGGTCCCCATCGAGGATAACGATGGCGATGCCATGCAATATCCTTTGCGCGTCTACCTTGATCGGGGCATGCTCTGCAACAAGTGACGAGCGCTTATCGTCCTGCGATCATGCCTTGCCGAAGAAGCAGGAGCGCCGAGGGGGAGATTTGAACTCCCGAGTCCTTGCGGACACAAGCTTGCTGGATTCTCAGAATGATGTTCCAGGCTTGCGCCTTACCGGTCTGGGCCACCTCGGCTTGACGCGGCCATACCCTTTGACCCATTAAAGGTTTTTCTTAGGCTAGAAGTCCGGCCGGCTCAAGGTGTCCTTGATCGTCGGCCGAGCGCGGCGGGCCAGCTCCAGCTCCTTATCATCGATGTCCAGGACAACGATGTCGTCCTCGAAGTACTTCGCCTTGGAGACCAGGTTCCCCCTCGGCCCATAGGCCTGCGCCCCTCCGAAGAAGACCAGGTTCAATTGCGCCCCGACCTGGTTGGTGTACAGCGCGTACATGGTGTTCTCGGTCGCTCTTGCTGGCAGTACCCGCTCGAACTGCTCCCTCGATGTCGATGGCGATGCGGAGATGCAGAGCAGGGCGTCGGCCCCGGCCAAGGCATACGCCTTCGACAGCTCGGGGAAGAAGAGGTCGTAGCAGACGCATGCGCCGTACTTCCGGCCGAAGAGCTC
>JACXTO010000095.1 GCA_016919565.1 Methanomassiliicoccaceae archaeon
AAGGCGAGCTAACTGGGATAATGCTGGAAAATGCACTGAACCTGGTGGCACCTGGCTTCCTTGAGACCGGCGCGGGATTGTTCAGCTACGAGCAGAGCAAGGCAGCTTTGGAATTCGCGGCGAAGCGGGCAGCATCATATGGCCTGACATCGATGGTGGACATTCTCGCCGGAGATGCGCAGGTCAGGGCATACCAAGAGCTTGATAAGGAAGGGAAGCTCCCGGTCAGGGTGAACTTCTACCTGGCTTATCCGTACCTCGATGACCTGGTCAAGATGGGAATGATGAGCGGGTTCGGCAATAACAAGGTCCGCTTCGCCGGGGTGAAGATGATCACCGATGGGTCGCTCAGTAGCCATACCGCAGCCTTGAAAGCGCCCTACGTGGACATGCCCAACAATAGCGGCATCATGCGCAACTCCAAGAAGGAGATCAAGGACGTCGTCCTAAAAGCCACCAAGAATGGCATAAGGGTCGACATACACGCGCTTGGCGACAGGGCGATCGCAGAGGTCCTGGACGTCTTCGAGGATGTCAAGAAGGAGACCAAGGTGAAGGACCCGCGGTTCAAGATCAGCCACGCCTTCATCCTGGACAAGGACATCATCAGGAAGTTCAAGGAACTCAATGTGATTGCCAACGTCCAGCCGGTCTTCCTTATGAAGGGGCAGAACTGGATCCCGAAATTGGTCGGACCCGAGAAGGAGAAGACCGCCCACGTCTACCGGTCGCTCATGGACGCTGGAGTGCACATGGCTACGGGCACGGATTCGCCGATCGAACCAGAGAACCCGATGATGAACCTGTACGCCGCCACGGTGAGGAAGGACCCCAATGGCATTCCTGAAGGCGGATGGCATCCTGAGCAGAAGATCCCCATGGAGCATGCGATAAGGATGGGGACGATCGAGGGGGCGTATGCCACAGGCGAGGAGGACAAGATGGGGTCGATCGAGGTGGGAAAGCTCGCCGATCTGACCATGCTGTCAGAGGACCCGCTCAAGGTACCAGGAGATGAGGTTAAAAACATCAAAGCGATTATGACCATTGTGGGAGGAGAAGTTGTTTGGTCAGCAACGGCCAAATGATCAAAAATGAATGTAATCTTTTATTGGAGGAGAATATAAAATATAAGCAAGAGAGGGGTGAAAAATGGCAGATTTGTTGTTAGGTCTAGCGGCACTCTATATCGGTGGAGTGCTGACTGTCAATCTCTTATGCTTGATGGGGAAAGGAGATCCGAAGGATGCAGCCATATTCAATTTCCTGGTCGCATTCCTAGCCACGTTGGTGGGGCTTTATAACTGGATGATCGTTGGCAGCCCAACGTTCTGTGCCCAGTCACTATTGTTCGCCTTCACCTATTGGTGGCTCGGATACAACTGGTTCACCGGCCGGACAGACAACCGGGCGCTCGGATGGTTCTGCTTGTTCGTAGCAATCAACTGCATACCGTTCGCGTACTACACGTTCGTCGGTGGCTACACTATCCTCGGAGTGAACTGGATCTTGTGGGGACTGGCATGGTTTATGTTCTTCGTGCTGATGGCCCTAGGAAAGGCCTTCAAGCTCACGTTGGCAGTAACCTGGGTCGCCACGATCGTAGTCTGGATCAGTGGTCTCGGCTGGTTGCTGGGCTGGTTCGACTTCGCCAATTTCATCGCGTTCCCATAAGTGAGGAAACGATCGACCGAAGAACCCAAACCTTTTCTTTCTCATCTTTTATGATTCAGGTTAATGAAGCCGATGGCGAAGCATCTCGACATCTTTCGATGACGGTACAGTGAGGGGTCACATTAGGACATCTTCGTAAGAATGGGCTGCCATGTGATAGGGGGCAATGGCAATTCACCAGGCATTGAATCAGCAATCATTACATACGTAGCTCCGCGGTGTGTGAAGCAATGGAAAAGATCAAGATATGCGAGATCTGCGGCAAAGAGGTCGTCCCCAAACGAGACAAGCATCTGAACATAGTCAACAGATACTATCACAACGAATGCCTTGGAAAGGAAAAGACCATCGTTAAGGAAGCATTACCGACCTATTCCGAGGATCAGATCGCGCAGATGACATTTGAGGAGAAGCTCGACTATCTGGATCAACGCATCAGGGACCTTTCATCGAAGTACAATGTCCCAGAAGGGGAACTTCGAGAGGCAAGGATCATCCTGCGAAAACTTTCCGAAAAGTATGGCACATCCGCAAAGAACCTCGATAGGGCGAAGAAGTGAGACTGACCGCTTCAGCAATTTCCGTCGCATATCATCACGTCAAGACTAATGTGCCGAAACCAATTCAGACATGAATATCGTTCATCTTGCAGCTCATTACTCAAAGGCATTATATCTGCCCGATTTGGTCAGCATACTGGGTTCGGCTGCGATGGAAAGATATCAGGGTGGGCATGGATGGTTCTCGATCGATGAGAGGAGGTTCACCCATGATGTCATCGTCCATGGCGATGGTCGAGTGGAGAGACGAAACCCGGACCTCTCTCAAGAATACCGGGGCGATTTCTTCCATAC
>JACXTO010000096.1 GCA_016919565.1 Methanomassiliicoccaceae archaeon
CATCAGGCAGGTCCACAGCGGCATGTTCGGGCTGAGCATCCCTGACATAGAGAAGGTCAAGCTCATCGATAGGACCGGGGAGATCGAGTTCCGCATCGTCGAGGGAAGCAACGAGCGCATCCAATTGGAGGCGTTGCTCGCTTATCTGGTTTTGGTGGGCTCGACGAGCGGCCGGAAATAGTGTGTCCGAGGCCTTCAGGACGGCCCACTCCTTGCCAACATTTTTATATTGCATGCCTATTTCCACGGCAGAGGTTTACAATGGCACGATTCAAGGAGGCCGACGAGAGGCTTCTAAACAAGATGATCTGCATGAACTGCTACGCGAGGAATGCCAAGAAGGCAACCCGATGCAGGAAATGCGGGTACACCAACCTCCGCCCCAAGGCGAAGGAAAGCAGGAAGACCTAGGTCTTCCCATCCAACCTCTTCAACGCCTTCGGGCTTGGGTTTTTCCGAAATCGGTCTGGAATCAGGCAGGGCTCCCGCCAGCCATTTCGAGGTTAACCTTTTAGAGTTGATGGTTTAATAATGATGTCGATACATCACTGTACTGAGGAGGGTTGCCATCAAGACTGTATTGATCGTTGACGACAATGCCGACGTTCTCGCCATCGTCACCGAACTTGTATCCGCCGCTGGATATCGGGCCATAACGGCTTCTGGCGGGCGTGAGGCAATAGAGAAGGCCAAGGCGGAGATGCCGGACCTCATGCTCCTCGACATCAACATGCCGGACATCGACGGTTGGAGCGTCCTCCGGAGCCTGAAGGACGATGGCCTGACCACCAAGATCAAGGTGATGATGCTCACCGCCTACACGGACATCGGGACGGACATCTTCGGGCTGCAGGATGTCGTATCCGGCTACATCAGAAAGCCCTTCTCTAACACCGAGCTCTCCGAGAAGATCAAGGAGATCGTCGAAGGACAGGAGACGCTCACTCTGGAGCCGCAGGTGGAGGAGGTGAAGCCGTCGTTCTTTTCCCGGCTGCTCGGGCGCAGAGAGACCCCGGTCGGAATGGAGAAGGTCAAGCGGACGGCGAAGCGATACGAATTGCGTAAGGGTTTCGGCTACGTCGTCAAGGAGACGAAGCCAGAGAAGTCCTTCGAGATATTCACCGACCAGGTCACTCACAACATACAGGGGCTGTGCGTGACCAGGGAGCATCCGGGGATCATCCGCAAGAAATGGGGGCTGGAGAAGACCCCGATCATTTGGCTCAGCAACCAGCTCGGTCGGGTCTATGTGAACCCGACGAACATCGGCATCCTCTCCGACACCATCATCCGTTTCATCGAGAAGAGCGGCGACAGCGTGGTGATGCTGGACGGCATCGAGTTCCTGATAGTCAACAACGACTTCGAGAAGGTGCTTCGAATGATCCACCATATCGCGGAGGCGACGATGGAGTACAAATCGCGGCTCATCATCAGCGTGGACCCGAGGACCCTGGACGTGAGGGAGATGGCGCTGTTGGAACGGAACATGGAGGTCATCGACACCATGCCACCCCAACCTGCGAAACCTATTAGGTAGGCGAACGGATTCACCGCTGGAGATTAACCGAGGCGGATTTCAATGGCAGATGGCAAGGTACTGAACGTTCGGGGTCGCGAGGTTCTTGATTCTAGGGGCAATCCCACCGTGGAGGCGGAGATCACGACCTCATTTGGAGTGATCTCGGCGATCGCCCCCTCGGGAGCCTCGACCGGAACTCACGAGGTTCTGGAGCTCAGGGACGGCGGCAAGCGGTACGGCGGCAAAGGCGTGCAGAAGGCCGTGCAGAACGTCAATAAGCTCATCGCGCCAAAGCTCAAGGGAATGGACGTAACGGACCTTCGAGCCATCGACCAGGTTATGATCGAGCTGGATGGGACCAAGACCAAGGAGAGGCTGGGCGGGAACGCCATGGTCGCGGTATCCTTGGCGGCGGCAAGAGCGGGCGCCGCCGCGAACGGATTGGAATTGCATGAGCATTTGGTGCCAGGAAGCAAGCTCCTGCCCATGCCCATGATGAACATCATCAACGGCGGCAAGCACGCCGGAACTGGCCTCAAGATCCAGGAGTTCATGATCGTGCCGGTGGGCGCGACCAAGTTCTCGGACGCGTTGCGGATGGGCGCCGAAGTGTACCAGACATTGAGGACGATATTGAAAGAGTCGTTCGGTCCCGCTGCCATAAATGTCGGGGACGAGGGCGGATTCGCGCCTCCGTTCGACGATACCAGGCAGGCCTTGGACGCGATCGTGAAGGCGATCGTGAAGGCAGGATATGAACCGGGAAAGGAAGTCTCCCTTGCACTCGATTGCGCCGCGAGCGAGTTCTGCGATCAAGGAGTATACTCGATCGATAAGAGGCGCGTCGGACCGCAGGACCTGATGGATTACTACTCGGCACTAGTGCGCGATTACCCGCTGGTGAGCATCGAGGACCCAGTGGACGAGGAGGCATTCGACCTCATGGCCCTGATGACGTTGCGGATGGGAAGGAAGGTCCAGATCATCGGGGACGATATGTTCGTCACCAACGTGGAACGGATCCGCAAGGCCATCAGCAAGAAGGCCGGCAATTGCACGCTTCTCAAGGTCAACCAGATCGGCACGGTCAGCGAGTCGATGGACGCTGCCAAGCTCTCGTTCGAGGCTGGCTATCGGGTCGTCGTCAGTCACCGTTCGGGAGAGACCGAGGATACCTCCATAGCGGACCTGGCGGTCGCCTTGGGCTGCGGGCAGATCAAGACCGGGGCGCCAGCCAGGGCAGAGCGGACTGCCAAGTACAACCGACTGCTGCGCATCGAAGAGATGCTTGGGAAAAAAGCCGCATTCCCTGGAGCGGACTTCTACAAACCGAAGAAGTCCTGATAGCCTTTCGATGAGGCCGTATTGATCATCCCATCCGTGGTGGCAACTTGAGAGCTCTTAAACAGTTTAAACCAGAGAACCCATAACACCGGGCATGGCAATCAAGGAGCAGACCTGCGAGACCCGCATCGAGATGCTGCATGATTATCAGTACAAGGTAAGTTTCTCCAGAGAGGGATTGGAGCCCCTGCTGATGGACGAGCCACAGCCTTTGGGCAAGGGGCAGTATCCCAATGCGGGATTGCTAATCGCGGCCGCGACGGGCAACTGCCTCGCCTCGTCGCTAAGCTTCTGTCTTAGTCGGGCGAGGGTCGAAGTGAAAGGCATGACCGCGGTGGTGAAGACCACTATCGAAAGGAATGAGAGGGGGCGTCTGCGCATCACCGGAATTCACGTGGAGCTCAAGCCAGTGGTCGGGGACCTGAAGAAATTCGAGATTTGCAGAGACGTCTTTGAGGATTTCTGGATCGTCACCGAGAGCATTCGTAACGGTATCCCCGTCGAGGTGGACGTAAATCCTGCCAGTGAATAGGTTGTTCCCGGCCAAGTCTTCCTATC
>JACXTO010000097.1 GCA_016919565.1 Methanomassiliicoccaceae archaeon
CGTTCTCTCCGCAATCCGTAAGGAACTAGGCTACGCTATCGTCGAAGAACTGAGGCATCTAGATGACGTTCACTGGCGACTAGACAGCCATCTCTTGCAGCTTCTCGCGCACTTCCTTCCCGACCTTCTCCGGGTCCTTGTAGTACGCCGAGATCCTCTTTGCGACCGCTCGATAGTTGTCAACGCCGGACTTCTTCATGTACTCGAGTATGTCCACGCGCCGCTTCACCTCGCGCTCCATCTCTCTAGGAGACCAGTTGCGGATGGTCCTCACCTTCTCGTACACATACGAGTGGCCAGAGTAGTTGAACGTGTCATCCGCGGGGTTCCAGGTGTAAACGGCATTGGTTATCAGCTCGCCCGTCTCCGGGTCCATGCCGACGATCTCGGTGAGCGATTTCACCCTTCTCGTCATCTTGGTTCCGACTTTAACCTGGGCTTGGAGCATGACGATGTCCAATGCGGTCATGAGCGCTCGGGGCAGGTTGATGGGGTCGTTCTCCATCCTGTGGACCATCGCCTGCACGTCCTCGGCGTGGAACGTCGAGTAGGCGGTCTTGCCGGTGGCCATGGCCTGGAAGACCACATAGGCCTCCTTTCCACGCACCTCGCCGACCATCAGGTACTGCGGCCTTTGCCTCAACGCAGCGGTGAGGAGGTCGAACATGTCTATGCCGCCGGTGGAGGAGGATTTCTTGCCGCCGAACCCCTCTCGGGTCAGGGCGGGGATCCAGTTCTCGTGGGGCAGGTTCAGTTCGCGGGTATCCTCGATGCTGACGATCTTCATCTGAGGCGGAATGAAAAGCAGAACGGCATTCAGAGTGGTGGTCTTGCCTGACGCGGTACCGCCGCATACCAGCATGGAACTGCCGTACTCGGTCGCGGTCCAAAGGTAGGCCATCATGTCCGTGCTCATGGTCTTGAACTTGAGCAGGTCGATCGGGGTGAAGGGGTTCTCCTTGAATCGTCTGATCGTGAACGACGAGCCGCGCTTGGTGACATGCTTCCCCAAGGTGGCGTTCAGCCTGGAGCCATCGGGTATGGTCGCGTCCAAGAGCGGGTCTGCCACCGAGATGTGCTTGCCGCATTTCTGCGCCAACCAAACGACGAAAGAGTCCAGCTCCAGCTCCTTCTCGAAGCGGATGTTGCTGCGGATCGAGCCGTACTTTCTGTGGAAAATGAAAAGGGGAATGTTGACGCCATCGCAGGAGCAGTCCTCGACGTTGAGGTCGGTCATCATCACGTCGATGACGCCATAGCCGACGAAATCCCGCTTCAGGTAGTATTGGATCCTCTCTTTGGACGTGGGGTGCAGCGAGACGCCCAGGTCCTTCATGAGGGCGTCGGTCGCCTGCTGAAGGATCGCCGCCTTCTCCTTCACGGTCGAAGGCTCCGTCACGTTCAGGGTCATGATGAGCGCACGCTTCAGCACATCGAGCACGTTGCGCTCGTCATCGGAGAGCTGCGGCTCGATGACCTCGTAGAGGTACTCTGAGGCAAGGTCATCGTACTTGATGCGGACGTAGGAGTAAGGCTCGGTAACGGCATTTATCTCCACCTCATCCACGTGCTCTTCGGCTATCCTTGGTATCTCGGTGATGATCTCGGTGCCGCCGACGGCGACCTTGGTCGGGACCTTTACCTTCATCGGTCGTTCCTTCACCCTGAGAAGGAACTTCATGTAGCTCGACTTGAGGTTGCCTCTGGAGCGTTTATCTCCTTTCACTGGCTTACCCATGTCCCGGTCCATCATATCCTTTTCACTGCTGACAGCCATTGACTCAACCTCCTATGACACGGGTACCGAGCAGGCCGATCAATAGCATGATGAAACTATGACGCATGCCGTTCTGGATACGTCCGTCCTGAAGGACTCCGGCCAGGATGCCATCGCCGAAGGCGTGTATCACCACGCTGACCACGAATATTAGCTGCACCGCTGGGATGACATCGATCTTGATGGTCGCCGGCATGTTGGTGATACCGGCCGCCTCTGCTCCCTCGGCCACTTGCCTCCCGGCCTCCGCCATCTTAGGAAGGAAGGTGGTATTGAGGATGAAGATGGTGGCGATGAACACCATGAATGAGACGTAAATGACGACGGTGTAGGTGGCCATAGCGATCTTGCGTTCGTCCTGGCTCAGCATGGTCTCGCGGGCGTCATGCGCCACCATCGTGAGAACGTCCGCGACGCTTCCCCCTGCGTCATTGGCCTTGATGATGATCGACATCATCCTGTTGACCAACGGGGTGTTGACTCTCTCGGCGAAAAGCCTCATCGCCTCGGCAGCTGGCACTCCCCAGCCGATCTGGGCCGCCATGCGACGGATCTCAGGGGTCAGGCCGCCGTAGCGCCCTCGGGACGCGACCTTGACTGCCTCGGCCAACGTCATGCCGAAACGCCCTGCCTCGGCCACATCTCTTAGGAAGTCGGGGAGGCGGTTCTCGATCTCCTTGATCTTGCGGTATTTGTATGAAGTGTAGAAGCCATATGGCCCGCAAATGGCCATCAGCCCCAATGCCACATAGTCGATCCAGATCAGCGGGGTGTCCAATCCACCGATGGCATCGAGTGCGCCTATGAAGAAAAGAATGGCACCTACCACGATTCCGATCGTCAATAGGAGCCGGCTGTAATCTCTCTTGCTCCTACCCAGTTCCTTAAGACTCCATTGTTCCTCTTTTGCCATTCTGAACACCTCAGACGGATGACTCCTTGGTCGAGTTCCATATAGAGAATATGAAACCGAACTGGGAGATAGGTATCATCAATAATACGACAAGCCAGAGCAGCAGGACCGTGAAGCTCGAGCTTCCTCCCCCACCAGGGACGATCGCCATGATCGCCATGATCACCACCAGGAATAGCGGGAAAGCGACAACGACGGTAACGAATGATTCGGCCAACAGCCCCAGGGATTCCAGCTGCGCCCGCATGTCCAACTTCGCCTCCTTCTCGAACTGCTCGGCCTTCTGCAGGAAGTACGGCTTGAGCTGACCACCCGACGTTGAGGTGGTGACGACGCCCTGCAGGAATTCCTGCAGTTTTTGGGACGGCGTACGTTGAGACGCCTTGCTGACCGCAGTTAGAATATCTATGCCAAGAAGTTCGGTGTCCCTTGTGATCCACTCTGCCTCACTGGCTATCTCACCATAGATCTTCTGGCGGGAAAGCTCCTTGAAGATGACATCGACGTTCACATCTGCCGAGGCCATTGCTGAGATGAAGCTCATGGCAGGCCCGATGCGCTTATCCATATCACGCCCGCGTCTCTTCGCCTTGCTACCAGGGGTCGAATTCAAGATCACATAGGTGAAGATCGGAGGGAGCACGACGATGAGAACCATGAATATCAGAACCGAGGCCGCATTGATGCCCAGCAGTGCGATGAACACGCCGCCCAGGGTGAATGCGATGACGGCCGCGATGATCAGCACCAAGATGGTGGTCATCCATACATATGCGACGAACTCCTCAGGCCGCATCCGCATGTGTGCCTGCAAGAGGCTGAGCTCCAGCTTGGGATTGGGTTTGGCTCGCAACTTGGCCATCTTGCCCATCGTTCTCCAGCAGAACTCCTGATACTTTGTGAGCTTCACATAGTCCGGGACGGCACCTTCAGGCAGCATCACCAAATGCGGGCCGATCTTCTCCGCCTCATCGGACGTCTTGGTATTCAGGTATCCCTTCTTCGAGCTCTCCATGCGAGCGAAGATGTCCGAGACCTCAGGCGCCAACTTCCAAACCTCCTTCTTCCATTTCCTTGCGGACCCGGGCGATGGTCTTGTCCGATTCCTTGTAATAGGAGTTGATCAGGGACCAGATCTTGCGGTGGTCGGTCATGTCCTTGTAGACCATGTACCGCACGATATCGACGCGTCGGTTGTACTCCGACATCATCTGCTCGTGCGTCATCGATTTCATTTCCATGATCTTGTCGAAAAGGAACGAATGGCCCTTGTAGAGGAACTTGTCCGTCGCCTGGTCCCACTCGAACACCGTGTTGGTGATGAGCTCGTTGGTCTCTGGCTCGAAACCGACGATCTCGATGACCTGCTTCATCCTTCTGACCAGCTCGGTACCGACCCTGACGTGCGTTTGGATGATAACGTTGCGCAACGCCGTCAGCAATATCCTCGGGCAATTGATCGGGGGGTTCTCGAGACGGTTGACCATGCTCTTGACCGAGTCAGCGTGCATGGTCGAGTATGTGGTATGGCCAGTGGCCATGGCTTGGAACATGATGTAGGTCTCCTTGCCTCGCACCTCACCGACGATGATGTAGTTCGGCCTCTGCCTCAAAGCCGCACGGACCAAGTCGTACATATCGATCTCGCCCGGGGATTTGCCGTTGGCCTCCTTCTCTCCCACTCCGGAACGGGTCGTGCCCGGGATCCAGTTGTCATGCGGGAGGTTGATCTCTCGGGTATCCTCCATGGTGACGATCTTGGCACCGGGAGGGATGAAAAGCGCGATGGAGTTGAGGGTTGCGGTCTTTCCAGACGCGGTGCCGCCGCAGATGATCATCGACTCGCCGTGCTCCACTCCCAACCAGAAGTAGGCGATCATCTCAGGGCTGGCCGTTCCATACTTTATCATGTCGACTGGCGTGAACGGCTTCTCTTTGAAGCGTCGGATGGTGAACGTGCCGCCGCGGGTCGTGACCTCGCGCGAGTACGTTGCCTGAACGCGATGACCTTCCGGCGTCGTACCATCCAGGATTGGACTGGAAACGGAGATCTGCTTGCTGCATCTTTGCGCCAGCGAGACGACGAATGAATTCAGAAGATCCTCCGTCTCGAACCTCAGCTCGGTGCGGATGCTCTCGTACTTGCGATGGAACAGGAATATGGGGACGTTGACGCCGTCGCAGGATATGTCCTCCACGTTCTCATCGCGCATGAACGAATCGATCACGCCGTAGCCGACGAAATCGCGGATGATGTAATAGCCGATCTTCTTCTTGGTGATGGCGTCGATGTGCATTCCCCTGGTCTCAAAGAAGGAGTCGACCGCCTGGCTCAGGTACTTGTCCTTATCGAACTGGGTGAGCTTCTCCCACTCGTATCCCAAGGTGCGTTGGAGCGTGTCCTTGACCAGAGCAAGAAGCTTGGTCTCCTTCTCGTCCAGCTTCGGCTCGATCGGCTCGACCCGGTACTCGGAGTTCTCGTTGTTGAAGGTGACCCGGATGTAGCTGTACGGATCGTAGACAGGGTAGATGTCCGTCACTTCTATGTTCGGGTCGGTGATCTTTGGTATCTCGGTGATCCCGGAGCCACGTCCCCTGGACCATTCGATGCGCTGCTGCAGTTCACCTACTGGAAGACGGACGACGGTGGCGCGCTTCCTCGACATGCGCCTGAGCGCCTTCAGATATGAATCCCTCACCTTGTCGGTCACCCTGCCGCTCGGCTGGAAATCATCATCGCCGCTGGCTGCCTTGTCGGCCTGAGATGCGCCCGCCCCTTTGTCCTTCTTGATTCCTTTCATCTCATCCAATCCTCCTCAGGCCAGGTTAACCGTCATTTGCATGATCGCCTTATTGTAGTTGAAATAGGCAGTATCGAACAATCTCAGGATGACCGTATCATTGTTGGTGTAATGAGTTACCTGGTAGTCCCCGGGCAGTATATTTGTCACGTTGCTAAGATAAGAGTTGAGATAGTTGGTCCAGGCCAATCCATAGAGCGTCCTGAACTTGAGCGTCACATTCGTCCCCGCGGCGCCATTGCTGTAGATCTGGCTGTCCAGGTAGATCATGTCAATGTTGATCCCTGCGGTCGATGTGCCCACAAGGGTGGAGTTGACGCCGATCAAGGCGATCTGGTTCCAGGACACGTTTAGGAGGGAGTCAGCCCCGTTCTTGACGACCTGCAGGCTCGGGACTCCTCTGATGACCTGACCATCCAACTGCTTGACTATTATCGCTCCGTTCTCGTAGGCGACCCATTGTTGAACGTAGTAGCGGTTGGGCGCGTAGAGTTGCAGCATTCCCCCGCTCACGTCGTCCATGAAGAATGTCCTACCATTCAATGAGTAAGTGAAGTTCAATGTGACCGAACTATTGCTCGCACCATATGGTGAATATATCAGTTGTCCAGCGGTGGACGAGGCGAAGACCGGGATGCCGTTTGCCCCTAAGGTCAATGGACCGTACATGTTCAGGTCGGTCCGGCCGGTCACTTGAGCCATGACCACAAGGTCGTCCACCTTTCCCTTCACTCCGCCGAACTGGTCCATTGCTTGGTTCATGTGGCTGCGCTCGTTGTCGATCATCCACACCGGAACATAACTGTTCGTGAAAAGGGTGAGGAAAGTCAGGAATACCAGCAAGGCCATGATAGTTCCAACTGTCGAGGCAACGCCTTCCTCATCACGCTTGCGCTTCAGAAAGCGGCCGTTCTTATGATTTTTTGATTTGGTACTATTGGGGCGAGTTCGCATCCTAGACCAGTCCCCCAGCCGACTAAAATGAGCACAAAGTTAGTATTTAATTGTATTGACATGACTGGCTAAATGCGAAATAATGATTTTTCGTTTTGATAGATCCTGACCCGCACAATGCCAAATAGCTGAAGAATCGGCACAATTCAAAAGAGCGAATCGCAGCCGGAGAATCCCATTTTCACCGACTCGATCGCAAAGGGATTCCTTGACATGCGAGACGGTCCTCCAATTGCAGGTACCACAGGAACCTCAGGACGCATGACTTGAACGGTCGGCAAACGGTGTCCAGCTTGACTGTCGGCAACTATATAACGGCCTTCCCCTTTTTCCGATAGGCACGCCGCAGTAACTC
>JACXTO010000098.1 GCA_016919565.1 Methanomassiliicoccaceae archaeon
GACACCAGCCTCCGCCAGCTGCGATTCGATGTCCTTGGCTATGTCCGAAGGCAGGCCGGAGAAGGCGACCCTGCAGCTCTTGGCTATCTTGGCAGCGTCGATCTGGACCACCTTGCGTTCCAGGGTCTCGGGCATGAAGACGTGATCCTTGACCTTGTTCACTTCGCCCAGCCGCTTGCCCTCGGACCGTTCCGATGCATAGAGCCCCTGGATTTCGAACCATGGATGGTCCTCCAGCAACTGGACGAACCTCTGGCCGATGATCCCGGTGGCACCTAGCACTGCTACCTGCGTCTTCTTCATTCACTCCCCTCCGAAGTATTCCTTGCCACTCTGCATGATACGTATGAACTCATCGCTGACCTTGTTCTTCGCCGCCGCCCGGACCTCCGCCATCGCCTCGATGAGCGCGTCCAGCGCCTCGGCGTTGTGCGGGTTGAGATGCTGTATCTCGTAATACATCTCCGGGTTCTCCATGGCCACCCGCTTGCTGTTGGCCACCTGCAGGTCGAACGTGGTCGAGGCGGCCGCCCTCAATTCCTCGAAGCTATGGCCGCCCTTCACCAGCGCCTCGAAGAACGCTATGTTCAGGGCATGGCTCATGCCTAGCACGTACGCGATCAGCTCGTCGTGCTTCTCTATCGGCATCACGGTGATGCTCGCCCCAGAGGCGGCGAAGAGGTCCTTCGTCTCCTTGATGGCCTCGGGAGAACCACAATCGCACAATAAAAGGTTGCGTTCCAACAGGGATTCCGCGTCCGGCCCGTACATGGGATGGACCGAGCACACTTTCATGCCCTTCTCGACCGCGCTCCTGAGCAATTTTGTCACTGGCTCCTTGACCGATGACAGATCGAAGACCAGGCCCTTGGGCTTGAGGTCGAGTACGCTCCTGAGTATGTCCGAGGAATCGGATATCGGAGCGGCCACGACCACCACGTCCGCGTTGCTGATGGCCCGGCGCAGGTTGTTCTCGAACGGGTAGATGGTGCTGGATATGATGTCGTTCACCAGTATCTCGTGTCCCCGCATGGCGAAGAACCTGCTGAACCATCCGCCCATCTTACCGCTGCCGCCGACGACCGTGATCTTCTTGGGCTTGACGGCCTTGGGGAGGCGCAGCTGCGCCTCGACGCTCTCGCGGATGAGCAGCATCGCGATCTGCCTTGAGACCGCCTCCGACACCCCTGACTCCTTGGCCCTTGACGCATAGCGGGCGATGACCTGGTCCTCGACCTTAAGGTTGCGGACGGACTTGTGCGTGTCCACCTTGTGCTGCCCCATCTGCTTGGCCAACCTCATGCGCTGTCCGATCAGGCTGATGATCTCGTTGTCGACTTCCTCTATCCGCCATCTGACCACATCAATATTATCTGGCAAAGAATCCACCTCTCAGCAATAGGTCCGCGATGACCAAGGCCGCGGCCGCCTCCACCACCACCACCGCCCGGGGGACGATGCACGGGTCGTGCCTCCCCTGGACCCTGATGGTGGCGTCCTCCTTCTTGGATAGGTCCACGGTCCTCTGCTCCTTTGAAATGGAGGCCGTGGGCTTGAACGCGACTCTCAGATCGACGGGCATGCCGTCGCTCAACCCGCCTAGTATTCCGCCGGCGTTATTGGTCTCTGTCCTTACCTCTCCGTTGACCATGATGAACGGGTCGTTGTGCTCCGATCCCCTCATCTTGGCCGAGCGGAAGCCGGCGCCGAACTCCACCCCCTTGACGGCCGGGATGGCGAACATCATCTTGGCCAGCTCGCCGTCCAGGCTGTCGAAGAAGGGCTCGCCCACGCCTACCGGGAGGCCGACCACCAGGCATCTCACGATGCCGCCGACGCTGTCGCCCTCCTTGCCTGCGGACAGTATCTCCTTCTCCATACGTTTTGCTACCTCGTGGTCCGCCGCTCGGGTGGGATGCTTGAAGTGGTTCTCATTGATCTCCGGGAAGCCTCGCTCCTTATCGTCCACGACCTTGCCGATCGCCTGCGAGTAGGCGGCGATGCGGATGCCCTTCGTCACCAGCATCGACCTGGCAACCGCGCCAGCGGCGACCAGCGGCGCGGTCATTCGGCCGGAGAACTGTCCCCCGCCGCGGATGTCGTGGTCCTCGCCGTACTTCACCAGCGCCGGGTAGTCCGCATGCCCCGGTCGCGGCGTGACCCGGAACGCTTGGTACTTGGATGAATCGGTATCTTTGTTGGCGATGAAGAACTGTATCGGGGCGCCGGTGGTCCTGCCTTCCAGCAGGCCGGATTGCACCTGCACGATGTCCTCCTCGGCCCGGGCCGTCCCGATCCCGGCGGAGGGCTTTCGCAGGTCCACTTCCTTCTGGACCATCTCCGCGGTCACGGGGATCCCGGCCGGGCAGCCGTCCAGGACGCTGCCCACTCCCGGTCCATGGCTGCTGCCGAAGACGGTCAGCCTCAAAGCGAAACCGATGGTGTTCATGGTGCCAGCTCCATCTTCGCGCCCAATGCCTTCATGTCGTCAAGGAAGAACGGGTAGGATACCTTGTAACAATCCCCATGGGATATGGTGGTCGTTCCCTTGGCGACCAGCGCCGCCACTGCCGCCGCCATCAGTATCCGGTGGTCGTCCAGCGAATCCACGGTGGTCCCGACCAGCGGCGTCGGTCCCCGGACCACGCAGCCGTCCTTCCGCTCCTCGACGTCCGCCCCCATTGACTTCAGGAAGCCGGTGGTGGAGCGGATGCGGTCGGACTCCTTCAACCGGACGTGCTCGGCATTGAATATCTCCGTCGTTCCTCTTGCCTGCGAGCCGAGGACCGCGACGATGGGGAACAGGTCCGGCGCATTGGCCAGGTCGACCCTTTGCCCCACGAGCTCCCCGGGCTCGGCCCTGGCGCTGGAGTTGCCCCGCTTCACCCTGGCTCCGAACGCCTCCAGTATGTCAAGTATGGCCTTGTCCCCCTGCTTGTCCTCAGGGTCCAGACCGGCCACGGTCACCGACTCGGTCAGCGCCCCGGCCACCAGGGGGAACGCGGCCGAGGAGTAGTCCCCCGGCACCTTGTACGTCTGTGGCCTGTAGCGCTGCCTTCCGGGGATGTTCAGGCCGGTCTTGGTCATCTCGACGCTCGCGCCGAAAGTACGCATCATCCCCATCGTGATCTCCACGTACGGTCTCGA
>JACXTO010000099.1 GCA_016919565.1 Methanomassiliicoccaceae archaeon
CGCTTCAATGGACCACCGTGCAAAACGATTGCCACTGGCTCTATATTTCAGTTCTGTGCCGATGGTTAGCAATCGACAACATCGGCCAGGAGCGCATCAGAAAATTATCTATGCTAATATATCGTTCGGCAGTCGATGGCCTATAAGATCCCCAAGGCTGAGGTGCTCGCCGAAGCGATACAAGCGGCCTTGAAGGAGCAGTCCACGGTCGTCTCGCAGAACCGTTTTGCCAAGCTGGTGAATGATCAGCTGAGACTGGTCGATCCCGAGTACACCGCATCCGAGGAGCGCATCCGCAGGGTGGCGCTGTACCGTAAGCTGGCCAAGGTGGACATCCAGACGCGCGAGGCCGAAGAGAAGAGCAGGAACGTCCGTTGCCCGGTGTGCGGCTCGAAGACCAGGCGCATCCAGAACGAGACGGTGTACGGCGGCAAGGTCACCTTGGGCTACAGGTGCCGCGCCTGCGGCTACTGGACCGGGATGAAGCGCCGCGTTCCCACGCGGTACATATTCTACGGCGAAGGAGCGAAGTTCCCCGTGCCGGACGAGTCGGTGCGACCCCTCGACCAGACGCCGAACCAACAATAGTGTGGAACAGTCGCTGGCCAGTTTTTATATACCTTCCGAAGGCTCGCTTGGTTCATGTGCGAATCGACGGTGTTCCTGGAGGATGAGGATGGAGCTCACGAGGCCATGAAGGAGGTGGCCAGGATCATAATGGACGGCAAGAACGCTGTCTGCACCGACATCTTGGGCGAGAGGGTTGTTCTCAAGAACGTCAAGCTTAAGGAGGCCAATCTGCTCAGCCACGGCATCGTCTTCGTGAGGAATTGAGATGCCCTTGAAGATAGCCATATCTGGCAAGGGCGGGGTGGGGAAGACCACTATCGCAGCGTTACTGGCCAGGATGTATGCCAGAGATGGCATGAAGGTCTTGGCGGTCGATGCGGACCCATCACCATCGCTCATGGCCGCCGTGGGCATCCCCGAGAAGACCAGGGCGAGGGCGAAACCGCTGGCGATGATGTACGATCTGATCGAGGAGCGGACCGGGGTCCGTCCCGGCCAGTCCACTGGCGGAATGTTCCGACTGAACCCGCAGGTCGGCGACCTGATGGAGAACTATTCAGTGGAGGGGCCGGACCATGTTGAGGTGCTGCTCCTCGGAACGATCAAAAGAGCGGGCGAGGGCTGCTTCTGCCCCGAGTCCACGCTGCTCAAGCGGGTCATGGACCACCTGTTGTTGGAAGAGGACGAGGTCGTGATCATGGACATGGAGGCCGGCCTGGAGCATTTGGGGAGGGGGACGGCGCGCTCCGTCGATGTCATGCTCATCGTGGTCGAGCCTGGAACTCGTTCGCTGGACACCGCGGAGAACATACAGCGGATGGCGAAGGAGCTCGGCATCAGCAAGATATTCGCGGTGGCGAACAAGGTCTCCAACGACAAAGAGAAGAAGAAGATCAAGGAGCGATTGGATGACATGGGGCTGCCGCTGTTGGCCATCGTGCCAAAGAACGACGGTCTGGTGACCGCGGACCTGAACGGGACGCCGGTGATCGACGCGCCTGACATTCAGCCGGTGATTTCTGCGGTCACGAAGCTAAAAGTCGATCTTCGTTGATTAGAAACACCTATAACCGGCGGTGCCCAGATTCTTTGGATTGAAAAAGGGAAGGGGGGCGCCTCCGCCCCTTTTATGTTTACTTCTCTTTCAACGCCCGCATCGCCACCACGATCCCGATGACGACCAACACCACCGAGAACGCCAGCAAGCCCAGGATGTCCACCCAGAGTGGATAGATCCCCACCGAACCAGAGAATAACAGTTGCCTCATGCCATCCACTGCCAGTGTCAATGGGTTCACCTTAGCAACCGCCTGCAGCCAATCCGGCATACTGTTTACCGGGAACAGCGCCGCCGATGCGAACATCAGGGGCAGGTTCAGCAGGTTGATCACCGCGAAAAGCGTCTCCTGGGTCTTGATCGTCAACGCTATCGCCACGAATACGGCGGAGAACGCTGTCGCCAGCAGCACCAGTATCAGGAGCATACCGAGCGCGGACATTACGTCGAAGTTCGATGTGACCGTCAGACCGGCAAGTCCTGGTATGTGCGTGAAGATCAAAGCTATCAGCAGCACCATAAGTGCCGATATGACAGCTCTTATCATTGCGGCCAAGATCCTCGACACCGGAATGGCGCCTCTTGGTATCGGTGCCGCTCTCAGCTTGTTCAGGAACCCGAACCGGCGGTCCCAGACGACCGACATCCCCGCGAACATGCAGGTGAATAGCGCGGTCACGGCCAGCATACCGACCGACATGTATGACATATAGTCCGGCGCACCGTTGAGCGCGGCCGGGGGCAATTGGAGGGGCAACGCCTGCCCGAAAAGCCCCAGCCACACGATCGGTTGGATCAGCAGCATGAATATCTGGATCTTGGCGCGGTACCAATGCTTCAGCTCGCGCACCATCAGCGCCGTCGTCTCACGGATCATGAGCCAGACCTCCTCATCCGTTCGGCCACGGCCATCCTATCGTAACTCCCCGACTGCTCGGCGTCCCTCAGCGATCGCCCGGTATATTCCAGGAACACCTGGTCCATGTTCGGCCGCTCGAGGCTCACGTAGGTGACGGAACCTCCCTTCTTCGATATCTCGTGCAGTAGAGGGGCCGTGACCGTTTCGCCGTTGAGCACCTTCACGCGATACGATCCATCTTCCCTCTTGGCGCTTAATACGCCCTCTACCGACCTTATCGACTCGGTGAAGTCCGTTTCGCCACTGATCTTGAGCGAGATGACATCGCCTCCAAGCGACTCCTTGAGCTTGATCGGAGTGTCCAGCGCCATGATCTTCCCCTTGTCAATGATCCCGATCCGATCGCATAGGGAGTCGGCCTCCTCTAGGTAGTGGGTGGTCATGAACACGGTCATGTTCGAGTTCTTCCGCAGATCCCTGATGTGCTCCCACATGGTCGTTCTGGTCTGTATGTCCAGCCCCAACGTGGGCTCGTCCAGGAACAGTACCCGCGGCCGATGGATGAGGCCCTCGGAAAGCTCTAGGCGTTTCCTCATGCCCCCGGAATATGTCTTAACCATCCGGTCCGCCGCCTCCTCCAGCTTGACAAGCGCAAGCAGCTCGTCGATCCTTTCCTTGGCGACTTTCATCTCCACGCCGTAGAGCGTGGCCTGCAGTAGCATGTTCTCCCTGCCGGTCAAATCGTCATCCACCGTCATCTCCTGTGGTACAAGCCCAATGGACCGGCGTACCTCGGTTGGATTCTTGGATACGTCAATGCCACAGACCTTGCACTCGCCACTGGTCTTCTGCAGCAAGGTCGTCAGCACCGCGATGGTAGTGGTCTTGCCTGCTCCGTTCGGCCCCAGGAAACCGAAGACCTCGCCCTCGGCAACTTCGAAGGTAATCCCGTCGACCGCCCTAATGGAGCCATTGTAGACCTTGACCAGGTCCTTCACTTCGATAATGGCTGTCATGTATCTTTCACTTATCCTTTCTCTTTCTTCTTGCCTTATCGTGCAGCTTTCTCTCGATCTCTTCTACTTCAGTCTGCATAAAAGCCAGTTTGGAGAGGTGCTTCTCCCTTGCCTTCTTCAGCAAGCTCAACTTCTCCTCTGGGGTCATCCGGTCCATTTCGAACATGTTCGAGAACCCCGGCCCTTGGACCACGAAGGGCTCGATGCCCGCCAGAGGGCTTGAGCCATGTATCTCCTTCGCGGCCTGGTCCAATATCTGAAAATAGCGGATCATGAAGCCGAGGTCGCTGGGCATCTCCTTGACGAATTCCCGCAGCTCGCCTTCGCCCTTCTCCGTCAGCGAATAGTAATCGGTCCCGTCACGCTTCTCCACCAGCACCAGGCCGCGCTCTTCCAGGCGCTTCACCGCAGGATAGATCGTTCCAGTCTGAGGCGACCATATTCCTTCGAACTCCTCGCGCAGCGCCTTGAGGAGCTCGTAGCCATACATCGACTTGTGGCGAAGCAGTATCAGCATAACCGATTGCAGCGGGCTGACATGTGGCCCCTTTTGCAGCTGCCCCTTCTTCTCCATTCGATCGCTCCTAGCCAATAGTAGATGTCTACTGAGTTAGTCTCCACTCACTGTCGATTTACTATATCAATATTGCTCGGCGCTTCAAAGAAGAGAAAAAGCGAATAGCCCAGGCGATGGCCTGCATAGGCATGACAAGGTTTATCAAGGCATAACGTTTTTAGCGCCCGGTCGGAAAAATGCGCTACTATGATTTCGGAAGGCTGGAAGGCTCGCGGATCAAGATCAGCGAGAGGCTCGGCAAGCCTCTGGGCCTGGTCAATGGCAGCCAAGTCTTCTCCACGATGTTCGTGTACGAGCATGAGGGAAAGAGCAGCTACGAGCTCGTCCTCTCCACCCTGGGACCGGAGAACTACCGGCAGATATGCACCATCACCTTCAACATGACCGACACCCCCGGCGCCTGTGCCCAGGTGGCAAAGTTCCTTGGCGAGAGGAACATCGACATCCTGAACTCGTCGTCGCTCAGCATGATATCGAACATCTGCATGGTCTGGAAGATGATGGTCGACCTCAGCTATTACGGGGATTCAGCTCAGCTGAGAGAGGAATTCGACGGCCTGAAGCGGCAGCGGAGCGCATCCCTGAGCAAGGTGGACTCGATCGAGATCGAAGCGTCCAACATCAGCGACCGCTACAGCAAGGGCGTCGCGGCGCCTGGCTCGACGGTCAAGGTCCGCTCGATAAAGCAATTCAAGAAAGCGAGCAACGTGATCAAGAACGGCACCTTCCTGGTGCCTGAGGACTATCTGCGAGCCATAGACAACCTGGCCGAAGGACAGCCGATCATGATGGTGGCGGACCAGGACTCCTGGATCCTCTCCATTACCCCGCTCGACCCGAAATCCAAGCTGGCGGAGCTCGATTTCATCATCCCGGACAAGCCCGGCGCGATCCACGAGGTCACCAGGCTGCTTGCCGAACAGAACATAAACCTACTGTCGGTGAGCACCAAGGTGCTGGTCTACTACGAGACCATGTCCATGAACCTCGTGGCGGACGTTTCCGCCTGCGACAAGGATCTGGAGACGCTGCGCACGACGACCGAAGCCCACCTCGCCAGCCTCAACGGCAAGTTCTCACTGGCAAGGATAGAAGCCCTAGGATGGAAATGACGATCGGACGCCGGATCATCCGCTTGGACGAGACGACCTCGACGAACGACGAGGCGAAGCGCCACGCAAAGAACGGAGAGGCCGAAGGCCTGGTAGTGGTGGCGAAGCGCCAGACCGAGGGCAGAGGACGTCTGGGCCGGGAATGGGTCTCGCCGCAGGGCGGATTGTACGTATCTGTGTTGCTCAGACCGGACCTCGACCCGAAGCAACTGACAGCCTTCACGGTCTATTCCGCAGTGCCAGTGGCAAGGGCGATAGAGAGTATCACCGGCCTCAAGACCGAGCTGAAATGGCCTAACGATATCCAGGTCGATGGCCGCAAGGTCGCCGGCCTGCTGGTCGAGGGGACCGGTCAGCAGGGCAAGGTCGACTTCGTGGTCCTGGGAATCGGGATCAACGTCAACATAGAATCGAAGGAACTGGGTGTGGATGGTGCCACTTCGCTGGGCGAGGTACTCGGTCGGGAGATAGACCAAGATGATCTCTTCGCGGCAGTGTTGCTCGAGCTGAAGAGCTATAATGAGCAGCTCATGAAAGGCAAGTATCCAGAGGACGAGTATGTCGCGCGATCTTCGGTCCTGGGGCACCAGATCGAGGCGAAGGTCGGCCGGGAGACGTTCAGGGGGAAAGCGCTGTATCTGGCACCCGACGGCGCGCTGGTGATCAAGAGCGACGAGGGCCTGGTGCTGAGGCTCTCGTGGGTGAACGATACGAGCATCAGAGTGACCGATCCGACGGAAAGCAACGACTATCCGACGAAGGATTAATAAGCGATAGACGATTCATTTCGAAAGGCTGGGGGCAACGCAAATGGCTGCCGAGGACAACAACCGGGAAAGGCGGGAGATCAAGGAGCTCAGGGACCTGAAGCGCAAGAGCCGCGTCGGGGGAGGTAGCGAAAGGATCGAGCGCCATCACAAGCAGGGGAAGATGACCGCCCGCGAACGCATCGAGGCGATCGTGGACCCGGGCAGCTTCGTGGAGATCGATGC
>JACXTO010000100.1 GCA_016919565.1 Methanomassiliicoccaceae archaeon
GGCGCGCTGGAGATGATTGCCAACATGCCCCGTCCCCGGGAGGAGTACTTCAGGCTCTTCGAGTGGCTGCGGTCCCTGGACATCACGGTCCTGGTGATCAGCGAGATGCCGGTCGGAGCTTTCACGTCCTACGGTGCGCACGACACGGATTTCCTGGCGGATGGCATCGTGCACCTGAAGATGGTGGAGGTGTCCGAGACGGAGGTGCAGCGCCGCCTGCGCTGCGTCAAGATGCGCGAGACCGACCATTCGAACAACTATTTCTCGTTCTTCCGCAACGAGCGTGGCTTCGCCGTAACTCGCGCTATATCCGATTTCTAGAAGTCCATCAGCTTCCGCTGGCCGGACCTCGATCTGGATTCCTTCTCCGGCACGGTCTCGATCGGCGGCGTCGGTGAATGCTCCTCCGGCGCTCTCTTCGGCCGGCGATCGGCGCCGACCTGCTCCTTCAAGCTTTTTGCCAATGCGTCACCGATCTTCGGTATCCTCGCAAGTCTCGCAAGATCGACCGCCCTGACGTCGTCGAGGCTCCCTATTCCGTTATCGAACATGGAGCGGGCCCGGGCTCGGCCGACGCCTCTGAGCTTCACAAGGTCCAGAAGCTCCCGGCGCACCCCGTATCTGATCCGGGTCATCAGCTCCGTCAGCGGCGGATACGCCTCCCGATTGAAGATGTTAGACAGCTCTCGCATCGAGTACAGCAGCCATTCCCCGATCTCGACCTTGTTGTGCAGATCGCCAGGACCAATGGTGTACTTCTCCAGGAGCGCCTCCTCCTCCAGCTCCTGCAGCCAATCGTCGAGCACGCAGGCGGTCTTCACCTCAGCCAGGAAGAACTCGTACTCCTCCAGGTCGGATGGCATGGGGAGCAGCAGCTCGGGCGAGCGCTCGCTCACCTTCGCCTCCAGCCAATCGTTGTCCGTGCGGCGCAAGTATAACGGCAGCATGTCCGGCGTGGAGCTTATGGCATGGAGGAAGCCGAACTCCCCACCTTCCGCTGGGTGGAAGGCGCGCAGCGCGTCCCGGAGCTTGACCGCCGACATCGGGTCGATGTACAGGTCCGATACCCGCTTCCCGTAGAATGTGGCTCGAAGCGAGCCGTCATCGATGATCATGCCCTCAGCCGCCAAGAACTCCAGGACGTTGTCGGTGGCGTCCGCCAGGCCGACCAGGGTGGTCTGGTGCGCGTAGAACGTGGAATCGAGGAAGTCCATCAGCCCCTCCCTCGAGGATACGGTGTCGGTGGCTATGGTGGCGAGCACGTGCGAGCGCAGCACGCCCTCCGAGCCGAGCTTGGAGTAGATCTCCTCGGTCTCGCCAAGCAGGTAGTTCTCGAAAAGGAAGTCGCTCTCCGCCTCGTTCTTGGCGAGGAGGATCGCCTCGCCGTACTTGTCGTAGCGGGGACGGCCGGCGCGCCCGCACATCTGCTTGATCTCCAGTACCGGGATGGAGACGTTGCCCACGCCGTTCTCATAACGGTGCACCTCGCGGATGATCACCCTCCGCGCCGGCAGATTGATCCCCGCCGCCAGAGTAGGCGTCGCCACGATGACCTTGATGGCCCCTTTCTTGAACGCCTGCTCGACGCTCTTGCGCTGCTCGTTCGACAGCCCGGCGTGGTGGAACGCCACCCCGCGGTGCACGCAGGAGCGCAGCCTTTTGCCTATCGATGTTGGCTCGCCCTCGTCGACCAGCAGGCTCTCCTCGTCCTCGATCTGGACCTTTTCATGAAGGATCTCCCGCATCCTCGTTGCCAGGTTGGCCGCCACCGTTTCTGTGGATTTCCGGGTGTTGACGAAGACCAGGCATTGCCCTCCGCCCTTGATGCTGTCCTTGGCCAGGCTCCAGATTGGGTCGCGTACATCCTCCAGCTCCAGCTTGGAATTGTCGGTGAAGCGGACCTCGCCGTCCAGATAGACGCCCTCCTTCAGCGGTGTCGGCCTCCATTCGGAGGAGATGTGCTCCGCGTCCAGCCATTCGGCCAGCTGCTTGGAGTTCTTCACCGTGGCCGATAGGGCGATCACCTGCAGATCGGGGTTGAACTTGCGGAACTTGGTGAGAGTGATCTCCAGCGTCGGCCCCCTCGCCGGGTCGTGGATCAGGTGCACCTCGTCCGCCACGACCAGGGATATCTTCTGGAGCCAGGAGCTGCGGTGCCTGAGGAGAGAATCGGCCTTTTCCGACGTCGCCACGATGATGTCGAACTTCTCCAACGCCGGGTCAGGCGAATCGAAGTCGCCGACGGACATGCCGGTGCGGACGCCCAGCGATTCGAACTTTCTCAAGTCCTCGAACTTCTCGGCGGCGAGCGCCCTCAGTGGCACGATGTATAGCGCCTTGCCGCCGCGCTCGATGACATGCTTCAGCGCGGCCAGATACGCCACAAGCGACTTGCCGCTGGCGGTCGGCACGGCCAAGAAGAGGTTCCTGCCCTGCAGCGCCAGGGGGAGTGCCTTCTCCTGCGGGGGATACAGCGTCTCAATCCCATCCTGCCTCAGGATCTCCGCCACGCCTGGAGGGAGGTCCAGCTCGGTAACCTTCACGTCGTCCTCCCTTCCCGATGAACGCGATGCGGTTTAACCCTTGCTCAATCGTCCCCGATCGTTTATAAACCGGGCAGAAAGGGAGGAATGCCGATTTCCAATTATTTCTCAACATCTGGCTCGTTGGGATGTTATTCGCATGTTCGCTTATTCTCAGCATAACCCTTATTAAGTGGTGTCATTATGAGACAAATTAGATTCAGGAGTATTCTACACATGGGAGAAGCAGAACCGAACCCCGCAGAGGCACTGCCCGACGTGGAGGTTTGGATTGAAACCCAAGGGTTCAACACCACCGCCGACGTGAAGATCCCGGAGAAGCTGTCCGA
>JACXTO010000101.1 GCA_016919565.1 Methanomassiliicoccaceae archaeon
GACGACCGCGCTTGTAGAGCTTCAGCGGAGCGGGCAGTACGATCTTCCCCAGGGTGCGGGAGATCATCGCGCCGCCGTGTTTGACATATTTAGGAAGAATGCGAGATATTCCGTGGTAGATCTTGTCGCTGAAGCGCATCAGACCCGGAGTGATGACGCTCAGGATGAAGCAGAAAGCGCCCGCGAACGGATACAGCTCCGCACCCTTGGTCGCGTTCACGGCCGTCGAACCCACGCTAGCATACATCACCGATTCCGCCCCTCGGCCGCACATGGATGCGCCCATCGAGGTCGCCGCCCTTCCGGAGAAGCCGAGCAGGTATGCGAGGGCGCCAGTTACCAGCAGGTCCCCGATGATGACCAACGGCACGGCGATCACGACGATCCAGAAGACGCTCGGAAACATCGCTGGATCGATCAGCATTCCAAAGAGCACGAAGAATATGGCAACGAAGGCGTCCCGGATGGAACCTAGCTTGGTCTCCAGGCGGCTGGATATCTTAGTCTCGGCGAACACCATGCCCATGAAGAAGGCGCCAATGATCGAAGGGACGCCGCAGAATTCGGCCAGGGCTGAGGATATGAACACCATCCCCAGGCCGAATAATACGAAAAGCTCATCGCTCTTGATCTTGGCCAGATGCCCCGAGACCCGGGGAATGACCCAGACCGCGATGAAGATGAAGAACGCATAGAATGCGCCGACCCCTATCAGCAGGCTTATCATGTCAGGGCCGCCCAGCCCGACCCCTCCGGATTTGATCACCAAGCCGCCGGCGATGGTCAGGAGGATCATCGACACGAAGTCCTCGACCACCACCATCCCCAATAGGAACTCGGTCTCTGGATTGCTGAACTTCTGCAGTTCCATCAACGATTTCCCGGTGATGGCCGCGGATCCCATGGCCACAACTCCGGCCAGGAACACGGTGTCCACTAACGGCCAACCGAGGGCGAGCCCGATCATGATCCCGATGAACATATCAAGGCCGGTATTCACCAACGCCAGGAGTATCGCTGGCGCCTTGGTCCTCTTGAGTTTCGTTATCGAGAACTCCAGGCCAACGAAGAACATCAGCAATGTCAGCCCGATCTTCGACATGTAGTCGATGAAGGTCGTGTCGCCCACGAACCCGTTGTACTGCATGCCGAACAGTTCGAAGTTCATGTGCGGACCGATGAAGATGCCAGCGATGATGAACCCGATGATGACGCTCTGCTTGGCCCGGGACGCGATGGCTGCACCTATGAATGCGACCAGCATTATCAGACCGATCTCTAGCATGACCTCTTGCGCTGCGACCATTCTTCCGACGCTTCCCTTGAGCCCTGCCTCGAGCCGCCACCACTTCGTCTGTTTGCGGCGCTGCCCGAGCCTGTCTTGGTCAAGTCAAAGACCTCTCTCAAATTGGCGACCGACCAATGAGTGTCACCAGTTTCGGTGAGCCCGCAATCTTGCGATCAAGATATGCAACAGGCTCAGTGCATCCCAATCCGTGAAGATACTAATGGATATAAAAGAACTCTCCAGGATCGATATTGCCAGATGAGTTGAGCGATGGCCGTGATCAAGCCTCGTATAGATGAGTTATATTAATCCGGAGTTCTCATCCCAGATTGAATGGCAGACAAATGGTATTGCGAGACTGCAGATGAGGTGCTGAGCCGTCTCGGCTCCTCTGCTGAAGGCATCAGCGAGATTGAGGCCCGCACCAGATTGGAACGGGATGGTCCAAACGAGATCGCTCTGGGAAAAGGGATCTCGCCATTGCGAACCTTCCTAGCGCAGTTCAAGAATGTCATGGTCGTCATCCTGATCATCGCCGCGGGCATATCCGTCAGCCTCGGCATCATCAACAATTCTGCAGAGGAATGGCTTGATGCCGGGGTCATCACCGTCATCGTCCTTCTTAACGCGATCCTAGGCTTCGTGCAGGAGTACCGGGCAGAGAAGACCATCGAGGCGCTAAAGAGCATGGCGGCACCCAAGGCGAACGTCGTTCGAGACGGGAAAATGGCTCAGGTCGAATCGCGGGACCTCGTCATCGGGGATGTCATCGTTCTCGCCGCTGGTGACAAGGTCCCGGCGGACGGCCGGCTTATCGAGGCGATGAACCTCAAGGTCAACGAGGCCTCGCTGACCGGAGAATCTGTGCCGGTGCTGAAGGGCGAGAGCTGCGTCGCTGAGGACTCCACAATTTTCGACCGGACGAACATGATCCATGCTGGTACCATTGTCGAATACGGGAGGGGACGGGCGGTCGTCACTTCCACCGGCATGTCGACCGCCATCGGCAGGATCGCCAAGCTGGTCGAAGAGAGGGACGATGAGACCCCTCTGCAAAAGAAACTGGCTCGCCTCGGGAAGCAGCTCGGGGTGATGGTTCTCGGGACCTGCATCTTCATCTTCGCGATCGGACTGCTGCAGAACATAGCCGTGGACAAGATGCTGCTGACCTCCATCAGCCTGGCCGTGGCGGCGATCCCAGAGGGCCTTCCGGCAGTGGTGACCGTGTCGTTGGCCCTGGGCCTGCAGCGGATGGCGAAGCGGAACGCGGTGGTGCGCCATCTGCCGGCGGTGGAGGCGCTGGGTTCCGCCACGGTGATCTGCACCGATAAGACCGGCACGCTGACCAAGGGCGAGATGAACATACGCGAGATCGAGGTGGGCAAGCGCATCGAGGTCACCGGGGAGGGATTCATACCACTGGGCGAATTCATCCATGAAGGCTCGGCTCTGGACCCGAGCCTGGAACCGCGATTGGACAAGCTACTGCTGGCGGGCGCGCTATGCAATGACGCGAGATTGGAGCAGGAAGAGGGCCAATGGAAGGTGCGTGGGGACCCCACTGAGGGCACCCTTCTGGTCACGGCGAGGAAAGCTGGCAAGGACATCGAGATGCTGAACAAGGAATGGCCCCGCATCTACGAGGTGCCTTTCGACTCCAGCCGCAAGAGGATGATCACTGTACACGAGCACGAAGGGAAGAGGTTCGCCTATCTCAAGGGGGCGACAGAAGCTGTCCTCGCCATCTGCACCCAGAGAATGGGCGAAGACGGGATCGGACCGCTGGACGATCGGGAACGCAGCTCAATGCTAGCTCAGACAGAGGATATGGCGCAACGCGCCCTCCGCGTCCTTGCGATCGGCTACCGAGAGCTTGATGCCAACGTTGAGTTGAGCGAAAATAGCCTGGAGCGGGACTTCATCTTCCTCGGCCTGGTGGGCATGCTCGACGCGCCCCGAAGGGAGGCTCTCGAGGCGGTCGCCAAATGCAAGCGCGCTGGCATCCGGGTCATTATGATCACCGGGGATCACGAGCTGACCGCTCGGGCGATCGCCACCGAGCTGGGCATCGCGGAGGAAGGGGCAGAGGTCATCGGCGGCAAGGAGCTGGAGACGATCGACCTTGACCAGCTGGCCTTGCGGCTTAAGAAGGTCTCGGTCTTCGCTAGGGTCGCCCCCGAGCACAAGATGAAGATCGTGGAGGCCTTGCAGCGCAACAATGAGATAGTAGCCATGACTGGCGACGGGGTGAACGACGCACCGGCGCTGAACAAGGCGGACATCGGCATCTCCATGGGGATCACCGGAACCGATGTGGCGAAGGAGTCCTCGGAGATCATCCTCATCGATGACAATTTCGCTTCGATAGTGAACGCAGTGGAGGAGGGGCGGGGGATCTACGCCAACATCCGGAAGTTCGTGGCGTTCCTGCTCGCCTGCAACGCCGGGGAGGTCACCGTAATGTTCCTGGCGATGCTGGTTTTCGCCGACCCCCTCATCCTGCCGTTCCTCCTGCCGATCCAGATCCTATGGGTCAACCTGGTGACCGATGGCTTTCCGGCGCTGGCGTTGGGACTGGAGCGCACCTCCCCCGACGTGATGGACCAGCCGCCCCTGGACCCCAAGGCTCCGCCAGTGAGCCGGGCGATGGTCTTCGGCATCATCGCTATCGCCTTGGCAATGACCTTCTCCGTGCTGGTGGCCTTCCAGCTTGAGTACATGCGATCCATCAACATTCTGGGATTGAGCAATGCTGATGCGATCGAACATGGCCGGACGGTCGCGTTCTGCACCCTGGTCATGGCGCAGCTGTTCTACGCGCTCTCCGCACGCTCGGCCGACAAGACCCTGTGGCGGCTCGGCCCGTTCAGCAACCGAAAGCTGGTGCTGGCGATCCTGGTCTCGCTTGGATTGCAATTGTTCGTGGTATACACCCCTGGCATCAATGGCATCTTCGGCAATGTCGCCCTGGACCCGCAGGCATGGCTCGTGATCCTGCCACTGGGTGCCCTGGCCATGGTTCTGAGCGAGGCGTGGAAGGCGGTACGCAGTCGCCGTTCCAACAAGAATCGCACCGCCGGGGAAGGGATATGATCGATATCGACGGCTCGGAAGGGGAAGGGGGCGGGCAGATGCTGCGCACCGCGATCGCGCTCTCGGCCCTCACTGGCAAGCCGGTCCGGATCCGGAACATACGCGCCAATAGGCCTAAGCCAGGCTTGGCGGCGCAGCACCTCTGCGCGGTCCGGGGAGTGGCCGGCATATGTGACGCCCAGGTCGAGGGGGCAGAGGTCGGTTCCACCCAATTGCAATTCATCCCGAACAAAGTGCGAGCGGGCAACTACAACTTGGATGTGGGCACGGCCGGGAGCATCACGCTTGTCCTCCAGGCTTGCATGCTCGCCTCCGCTGGAATCCCCGAGAAAATGAGATTCAGGATAGTCGGCGGGACCAACGTGCGCTGGTCGCCGCCCATCGATTTCTACGAGCGGTTGTTCTTCCCCAGGCTGGCCACCCTCGGGTTCCGGGCGCAGATCACCGAGGTCCGCCGAGGCTTCTATCCCGAGGGGGGCGGGAGCGTCGAGGTCCGCTTCCAAGCGCCGCGGGAGGTGCGGCCAGTCGTCCTCATCGATAGGGGGAAAGCGCTGGGCGTTGAAGGCGTCTGCTTCACGCAGAACCTGCCAGAGCACGTGTGCCAAAGGGCCGTCGCTGCGGTCAGTAAGGACCTGCTGGGCGATGAGGTGAGGATGACGTCCACCAGGACGGATGGGCCTTCGGCCGGGGCAGGGATATTCCTCATGGCAAGGTATGAGAAGGCATCGCTTGCCGCGGACTCATTGGGAGAGAGGGGCGTTCCGGCGGAGCAGCTCGGGTCGTCGGCAGCAAGAGCGCTGAGGCAGGAAATGGACGGCCAGGGAACGCTGGACGTCCACGCGGCTGACCAATTGCTGCCGTATATGACTTTGGCCACTGGCCGCTCGGCCTTCAGAGTGCGGGAGATGACCGGCCACCTGAGCACCCAGATCGACCTGGTCCAGAGGTTCCTGGAAGTGAGGGTGGAGTCGTTCGTGACCGATGGGGCGACCGAGGTCGCGGTCCATCCTAGCTGTACATGACGTTGGTCGTTTTCCTTCTGCCCAGCTCCTCTTCGGTGGCGGCCTTCTTGTTTATCTCCTTGAGCGTCTCCTCGATAAGCGAAGCCTCCTTCAGCAGTGGCTTGAGGTCCAGCTCCACATGCAGCAGCAGGCGGTCGA
>JACXTO010000102.1 GCA_016919565.1 Methanomassiliicoccaceae archaeon
CCGACCTCCAGCAGGCCCATGGGGAAGATGTCGTGCTTCAGGAAGTAGCGCTGGTCGAGGCGCAGATCGACGTTGTAGAGTTCATGGTCACGATAGCGGCCCCAGGCGTCGACCAATCTGGCAGTCTGCCCCAGGGAGGCGTAGTCGCCCGGGGTGACGCGCAGGAACGGCATCGGCTCGGGGTGCATCAGGGTGCTGTGCATTTCGATGCTCGTATCTGGAACGTCGATCATGCGCAGGTCGGCGGCGGTCTTGCGCAACGCTTCCTCCGAAGCGGAGCGGACGTAGAACGACGGCATGAAGTGCCGGTCCACAAGCCGTTCGATGCCGTGCTCCGTCTTGAGCCAGATCACCATGCAGTCGCGCTGCAGGTCCGGGTAGCAGTCCAGTATCCAGCCCTTCATGTGCCGCCTTTCCTCAGCCGGCGCAGCTCCTTCTCCTGCTCCAGGAGGATGGAGAGCAGCGCCCCCTCCACCGGGTCGGTGAACGTGGCGTAGGTCGAGGCGGAGGCGTGCATGCGCGCCTTGTTGGTCATTTCGTCGAACGCCTCGCGGTCGTCCTTCGGTAATGCCTTACGATAATCGCTCCAGCTCTGGATGATCGATTCCAGAGTCATGCGGTACGTCGGCACGGTGCGGCCCATTTCAAACTCCTCTTCACCGTTTCAGCTGAGATATTATAAATGACGGAGGAGGGGAGATGCCTGAAAGTGGTACCCGACTAGGCGGGCTTCTGCGGATTCTTCTCCAACTTGGATATTTCGAAGCCCTTGTCTTGTATGTGCTTAAGCAACTCGCTGTACACGGCCTCATCCATCTGAGGCGTCCTTGAGAGTATCCAAAGATACTTGCGGGACTCGTCGCCCACCACGGCGTATTCGTAATCCTTTCCAAGCTCGATTATCCAGTAGTTTCCTGAAAACGGCCAGAAGAATGTCACTTTGAGCTTCGCGTTCGTCGCAGTATCGACCACCCGAGCCTTGCCATTGGCGGTCTTCAATCTGCCGTTGAAGTCTCCCTCGTAGCCGCTGTTCAACACCCTGACCTTTCCGTCAGGGAGCAGCGAGTAATCCGCAGTCACGCCAACGAGCCCTTTTTCGAACCTTTGCGGGAACTTCGCTATCTCGAACCAGGTCCCCATGTACCTTTTCACGTCAACATGTTCAACGGTCTTGAGCTCCGGCATCTATTGCCTATTATTCGTCATAGGATTAATGCTGTTGGGCAACCAACGCGAGCACGGCCTGGATCCTGTCATCACCTTCACGAGGCTTTCTGAGCCCTTATTATCAGCACCGGGCAGGAAGCGAACCTGACGACTCTCTCTGCGACGCTCCCAATGAAGAAATGGTCCAGCCCGGTGCGCCCCAGCGTCCCCATGACGATGAGATCATAATCCTTGGACACCGCAACGATCTCGTTTTCCGGGACCCCCTTCCTGACCAGCTTCTTGACCACGACGCCCATCTGCTCGCCTTCTTGGCGGACCTGTTCCACGATGGTCTTAGCCTCCTCTTCCAGAATCGGATAATTGTCAACATCGGCCCTTCTCAGACCCCTTCTGGTGTAGAACTCCCCGATGTCCACCACATTCAATGCGGTCACCTCCGCGTCCATGATCTTTGCCAGTGCAAGACCTTGAGCGACCGCGGCCTTCGCATTATCGCTCCCATCGGTCGGGATGAGGATCTTTTCGAACGGCTTCATGTGGCGTACTATTTTCACTCGATGATAATCCAGTTTTCGGTTATCGCTAGATGGTCCGGATGGTCTTATTAGTGGATTGACAACTGCAATTCTTTGGATTGGCCGTCCTCTCTCATATGAGACAGCTAATGCTGGAACTCCTTCAACACCCTTGACAGCCGCGTCTCGAAATCCACTGGGAAGTCATGGTCCAGTTCTTGGACGATATCCAGGCGAACACGCGCCCCGGCTTTCTCCAGAATAGAGGATAGCCTCTTCGAACCGTCAAGGCAATCGCCATCCTGGTCGCCGCAGATGATCCAATACTCGATCCCTTTTCCCCCGAGGGAAATTATCTCCTTCTCCCATTTGTCCAGATCCGGCAGCCACGGCGCCACCAGGATGAGGCCGCCAGGGGTCACATCCCCATTCATTACAGCGAGTAATGCCAACCCTGCGCCGCCGGAGAATCCGGCGATGATATTATCGGTTGGTTCGAACGCGGTGTCCTCTTGAATCGCGCGGAGGTGGTGAGAGACCTCTGAACGCCCTTTGTCCAGGTCGGCCCAGGTGAAGCCTCCCCAGAAGGTGATCTGCGAGGACTGCGGGAGGGCCAGGGTATATCCCTGGTCCACGCAGGGCAGCCAATAGTCCTCGATGACGGCGACGCTGTCGCCATTTCCATGCAGCGCCATCAGCAGTCTCGGCCGTCCTTGCCCCGACCTCGCCTTCACGATCTTGAGAGAGGGTTCACTGCTCCTCTTGGCCTCCGCCTCGCGTTCCCGGCATATCTCGGCCAGATCCTTGAACTCAGGTGAATCCCGCAACGGCGCGAGGTCGTCATCCTCGAGCAGATAGTCGTATCCATACCAGTATCCACGGTCTATGGCCTCTCGCATGAGCCCGAGGGCAAGCTCTTTGCGCCCGAGCTTGCTGGCGAAGCAACACCTGAAATTGAGCATCTGAGCGGGATTGCCAACGACCTTATCCTCGAATTCCGTGACCAGATCGTAGGCCTCCGCTGACCTTCCCTTGCGGTCCAGAAGGATTGCTTGGTTGAGGAGCTGGAAATAGGTGGCGATGGCCATGGCGGCATCAACTCGCGTACCATAGAAAAACGTTGGCACGACGGAGCTTCGTGCTTCGAAATCACGTCCCCTCCGACATCCATATCGTTCAGTAGAGCTTAGGCCGCTCGGCCGAGAACTCGTCCAGCGTTCGTTGGTAGTACGGCACCGGATGGTACATCATGCTCCTGCCCTCGTTCACCAGGCTGAGGCGGAGCGCGGCGCGGGAAGCGTTCTCGATGCGCAGCACCCGGTCCGCGGAGGAGTACACCAGGCTGCGCAGGCTCTTCTTGAACAGCAGCTTCGACAGCCCGAAGTTCGTGACCAGCGTTATCACATCGTGGCCTTTGGTGACCTCCTGGATGGCGGCGATGCAGCGCTGCATCAGCTGGAGCGACTCGGACCAGCGCACGTCCTTGTCCTGGAACAGGTCCGGAAAGCAGGAGACGATGAGCATGCCCGCTCCGGTCCGTTCCAGCTCCGGCTCGAGCATCTCGTCGATCAGGGTGACCATCTGGTAGGCCGTGAAGGCGCGAGAGACGTTGATGCTCTCCAGCGCCTCCTGCGCGTTCACCCGCTGGCGCTTGCACAGCCCCGCCATGTGATAGGGATTGATGGAGTTGCCCCCGTCCACCCACACCACATCCCGCCCATCGCCGACCACCTGGTTGATGCAGAGCAGGTGCACCATGTCGAACAGCAGCCGGTCGGAGCTGTCGATCAGCGTTACCTGCGAGGACGGGAACCCGCCGATGAACGCGTCCAGGGCGGCGATGGAGGTGTCGACGCTCCGCGGCGGCACCGAGCCGAGCGCTGCGTGCGTCTCGGCCACGCTTATCTCGCCGCTCGGTCCCTGTGGCAGGCCTGCTTCGGTGTAGTGGGTCATCCTCGACCTCCCCTAGCTCAGTTGGGGTTGCACGTTATAAATCGGTGCGGGGGGGAGATGCCCGAAAGTGAACTGGAGGTCGGAGTAGAGCACTAATAAAAAGTTCTGGCAGAGGGTTGGGCCAGTTAGAGGAAATCGGTCAGAGGCCTACCTCGGACATCTAATTACTTAGATGACACGCCGGGCCGGCAAAAAACGCAACTAAGGCGTCTCACCGCGGCGCATAGCCGGTGTCGGTGACGGTGGCGGTGGGGTTGACGAAGTATACTGAGTAATCGCGCTCGCCAGCGATGGCCGTGGCCCTGTCCTCGACCTCTATCCTGGTCGCGCCGGTGGCGACGATCTTCTGGTCGATGACCGCTATCCAATCCCGAGGGTGCTTCTCCATAAGCTCGATGTAGTTGGTCTTGAACCACTCGTCGTTCCTCTTGTCCTCTTCGCTCTCGTATTCCTCTTCGTTGTCGAACAAGCCGTCCCGCTCCATCGCAAACGTGATATTCCAACCAGGGAGGCATTAATCTTTTCTCTGTCAGATGATGGGATTGCCGCAGAACGGGCATATCGTCGCGTCCACCGGTATGACCTTGCCGCACCGCTCGCACAGCACTTCGTA
>JACXTO010000011.1 GCA_016919565.1 Methanomassiliicoccaceae archaeon
CCCAGCCATGAAGGCCAAAAAGTACCCCCACGACTTCAGTTGTGCGGTGATCGCCTCCGCCGCCGTGCTGGGTCCCATCATCCCCCCGAGTATCACGTTTGTCATCTACTCTATGGCCACCGGCGTCTCCATTGGTGGGATGTTCATGGCGGGTATCATCCCGGGACTTCTCATTGCACTCGGGCTCATGCTTGTGGCGTACGTGATCAGTCGGCGAAATCGCTTCCCTCGCGCGGCAGAACCCCTCACGTGGAAAGAGACCGGTGCCATTTTGCGCACCAGCGCGCTCTCGATGATGCTGCCGATCATAATTGTAGGGGGTATTCTCGGCGGGATCTTCACACCAACGGAGGCGGCCGGGGTTGGTGCCGCGTATGCCATCTTCTTATGCGTGTGCATTCTGCGGACGCTTCCGCTCCGGGCCTTGCCGGGTATTCTCTTTGAATCGGCCAAGATCAGCAGCATCATCTGGCTCTTGCTTGCGACAACGAATATTCTGGTGTGGGTCCTCGCCATCAATAACGTGGGCCCGGCCGTTGAGCGGTTCTTCCTGTCCGTGTCGGGCAGCGTCTATGTGTTTCTCCTCATCCTCAATCTGTTCCTTCTGGTCGTCGGAATGCTGATGGATACGTTCCCGGCCATCATGATTCTTGCACCTCTTCTTCATCCGCTTGCAGTGCAATTAGGTGTGCATCCCTTGCATTTCGGCATCATCATGTCGGTCAATCTCCTCATCGGACAAATCACCCCGCCCGTTGGAACGAATCTCTTCATCTTGAGCGCGATCGGACACATTTCCATCGAGAGACTGTTTCGCGCCGTCGTTCCCTTCCTACTCATAGAGATCGTGGTCCTTTTTATCCTTACGTACGTGCCTGCGTTGACGCTGTGGATCCCACGAATGCTCGGGTATCTCTAGGCGAATCGTCTGGCGCTGGTATTGAATCTGGCGGAGCCTGCCGCCTTCGACCGCAGATTCGCGGTTGATTTGACTCCGTCAAATGTATATAAGGAGGTGTGTGGTCACCGAAACAGAAACCATGCGACGACCTCATCTGGAGCGGTCGCAGCGCTGACCATCTAAGGGAACGCCCTGAGCGCTGATCTGTTTTGACGTTTCGCTTTCGCTGGCAATTTGAGAGGAGGATGTCATGCGCAACACGCGTCGTTCTGGGGTGACTCGCCGTCAGTTTCTCGCGTTGACCGCTGCAGTCGCCGCTATGCCCGCGGCTAGCGCCTGGGCACAGCAACCGACGCAATCGCGCAAGGCCGGCGGCACCTTCATCTCCGCCAAGACCACGGAGGCCCCGAGTCTGGACACGATTCTGGAGCAGGCGGCCTCCCGCCAACGGATCGACGTCCTGTTCTACAATCGGCTGGTGGAGTGGGGCACCGACGGCGCCATCCATCCCGCCCTGGCCGAGTCGTGGACCGTGTCCCCGGATGGCAAGAGCTGGACCTTCAAGCTCCGGCGCGGAGTGAAGTTCCACAACGGGCGCGAGCTCGCTGCGGACGATGTCAAGTTCACCTACGAGAAGGTCATGGACGCCAAGGTCGGCTCGGGCGGCCGGGGCTACTTCGCGGCCGTCGAGGGTATCGAGATCCCGGATAAGTACACCGTGCGGATCCACACCAAGGCGCCGACCGCGTCGTTGCTGGCGGGGTTGGCTGGAAACTGGTCGGCGATCGTTCCGCGTGACGAGGTCGAGAAGCGCGGGGATCTGCGGCGGACCGCCATCGGGACCGGTCCTTTCATCCTGCAGGAGTGGGTCCCGCAGAGTCATCTGAAGGCGCGGCGGAATCCCGATTACTGGGACAAGGGCAAGCCGGTGGTCGACGCCATCGAGATCCGAATCATCCCCGACGAGGCGAGCATCATCGCCCAGCTCCGTACGGGCAACATCCACCACGCCATGCTCGAGGACAACAAGAACTACCTCCTGGTCAAGGACGATAAGCGGCTCACCACACTCCGGACCTCGCGGCTCGGGTTCGACTGCCTGATGATCAATATGGGGCGGAAACCGTTCACCGACGTCCGCGTCCGGCAGGCCCTCAGTCTGGCCATCGACCGGAACGAAGTGCTCCAGGTGGCGGCCTCGGGACTTGGCCAGGTTACCGGCCCGGCCACCCCCGCGATGAAGCCCTGGGCATTGCCGCTCGATGCGTACAAGGAGTGGTACACGCCGAACATCGAACGCGCCAAGAAGCTGCTCGCCGATGCCGGGTTTCCGAGCGGGTTCAAGACCTCGATCCTGGCGATCCCGACCTTCCCGACGATGGTGGCGGGGGCTCAGGTCATCTCGGCGCACCTGAAGCGCGTTGGGATCGACGCGCAGATCGTGCAGCAAGAGTACGGTGTGTGGATCAAGAACATCATCAAGCCCAACTTCAACTTCGACCTCTCAATGCAGCTCACGAATGGCGAGGCGGATCCGGACTCGCTCTTCTTCCGCCGCTTCCATGGCAGCGAGCAGCAGTGGACCAATGGCGGGGATCCCGAAGTGGACGCCCTGCTCGACCAAGGGCGGGCTACCATCGACCGGACCAAACGCAAGGAGACCTACGACAAGGCTCAGCGCCTGATGGTCGAGCGCGCTCTGGCGATCTGGACCTTCTCGCCCGATCTGATCGAGGTCGTGCAGAGCAGCGTCCAGTACGAGCA
>JACXTO010000103.1 GCA_016919565.1 Methanomassiliicoccaceae archaeon
AGAGCTTTGGGCGGGATCGCCTTCTTGATAGTGCGCGACCGCCACGGCACCATCCAGGTGGCGATGCCGAAGAAGAAGGTGCCCCCTGAGCTATTCGCGGCCGCCACCGCCCTTTCCCGCGAATCGGTGGTCAGGATCAAGGGAGTGGTGAAGCAGAGCGCTCAGGCCAGGAACGGCTATGAGGTCATACCTTCGATGATCGATGTGCTCTCAGCCGCCCGCTCGCCCCTGCCGATGGGCGTGGTTGACAAGGTGAATGTGGAGATGGACACCCGGTTGAACAACCGTTACATGGACCTGCGCAAGCCCGAGGTCAGAGCGGTCTTCGAGATCAAGTCGATGGTGCTGCAGTTTATCGACGAGTATCTCGTCAAAAACAATTTCGTGGAGGTCTTCACGCCCAAGGTCGTCGCCTCCGGGGCGGAAGGCGGTTCGACCCTGTTCAAGATCGACTACTTCGGGCAGCCAGCCTATCTGGCGCAAAGCCCGCAGCTCTACAAGCAGATGCTGATGTCGACCGGTCTCGACCGCATCTTCGAGATCAGCCCTGCGTTTCGCGCGGAGCCTTCCGATACTGTCAGGCATGTGAGCGAGTTCATCAGCTTCGATGGCGAGATGGCGCACATCAGGGGCATGAGGGACGTCCTCGACGTTCTGGAAGGCTGCACCCAATACGTAGTGGAGGGGGTCGCCAGGGACGGGGCGGAACTGGTATCGAAGCTGAACATGGAGATCAAAATGCCCAAGACCCCGTATCCGGTGATCGCCTACGCCGACGCGCTGGACATGGTCGTCGCTGAAGGTCTGTCCCTAAGCATGGGGGATGATCTCGGCACCGAGGGCGAAAAGGTCATCGGGGACATCATGGCCGAGAAGGGCTATGATGTCTACTGGATCGTGGACTACCCCGAGGAGGCGAAGCCGTTCTACATCATGGAGAAGGACGGGACGCCCTTCTCCCACTCGTTCGACCTTGACTATCGTGGTCAGGAGATCGCTTCCGGCGGGCAGAGGGAGCACCGTTACGACCGCCTGGTGGAGAGGATGAGGAAGAAGGGGCTGGAGCCGGACTCGTTCGATTTCTACCTGGCGGCGTTCGCATACGGTATGCCCCCACATGGCGGCTGGGGGCTGGGAGTGGAGCGGCTGGTCCAGAAGATGCTCGACCTTCCGAACATCCGCGAGACCATCATCTTCCCCAGGGACCGCAACCGGCTGTCGCCTTAACCGAAGCATCATCCTATGGCAAAGGATTGAATCTGAAAAGGCGATACCATGTCCCGAGATGGGATGGAAGACGAATACGAGCGCAGCCCGGTAGAGGACATAAGCGCGCACGATGAGGACGACGACCAGATCCGCTTCTTCGTGGGCGGGGAGCCGCAGCCCAAAGGCAGCACCCGGGCGTTCTACGTGAAGAAGCTGGACAGGGTCGTGACGACCAACAGCAATCGCAATACGAAGCAATGGCAGCTGCGCATCGCCATGGAGGCGCAGCACGCCAACGAGTGCCGCAAGGTCTCGTTCTACTCGCCGGACAAATGCTATGGCTACGAGGTCGAGGCTTCGTTCCTGTTCCAGCGCCCCAAGAGCCTGCCGAAGAAGGTGGTTCTCGATACCAAGCGCCCCGACCTCGACAAGCTGGTCCGAGCGGTGCTGGATGGACTGACATACGCCATCATCCCCGATGACGCCCAGGTGATATCGATCAGTGCGACGAAGCGCTACATCGAAGGCTCGGAGATGCCCGGGGCGGAGATCGTGGTGCGCAGGACGCTATCGAAGAAGAAATGAGCGGGAAGGCGAGCTGGCAGTCCGCACTCATAGGGCTCATCATCTCCTTTCGGATCAGCTGACCCTCTTCTCTTCATCCTGCCATGATCGCCAAGGACGATGTCGTCCTAGTTCCAGATTATCGCCTCATGCCTCATCAAGTTAACGTCCTTCGGCCGGAACAGCAATTAATATGTAGCGAGGGAAGGTGTTATTTCTGAACAGAGATGTCGAGCGCGATAGTCCTCATCAACGCGGAGATCGGGAAGGAGAACGAGATCCTCCAGGAGCTGTGCAAATTGCCAGAGGTCGAGAAGGCCCTACTGGTCTATGGGGTCTATGATCTCGTGGCCAACCTCCAGGCGCCCACCATGGAGAAGCTGGAGGACGTCATCACCCTAAAGATCCGCAGGATCGCTGGCATCCGGTCAACGCTCACGCTGATCGTCAGCCGGCAATGCAAATAGTTCATCTATCCATAAGTGATTGCAGCGGAGTCCAAGATGGAGAGACCGCTTTTCCCGCAGACCCCCAAGCGAAAGATCGAGGGGCAGTACGCATACGAGAAGGACCTGGATATTCTCATCAAGAGCATGATGGGAGACATGCCTCCAGACCTCCAGCCGAAACTAGCGGAGCTCGCTGACCGCCTGAAGTACCTCAGGGACAGGAACCTCCTCAAGATCAACCACTCCGTCCTCGAGCTTGTGGTGGCGAAGCACCTGATCGCCAACGGTTACGAGGTGGAGCTGGAGCACGAGCTCGAGTCCGGCCTCACCTGCGACGTCTGGGCGCGGAAGGGGCTGGGGACGTGCATCGTCGAGGTGGAGACGGGATACGTGCCGCCGTCCCACGCTCTTGACCCGGTGGACTACATCAAGGCGCGCATCGCCAGCAAGATCGCCCGATATTCAGGATATTGCCAGAAGTTCATTCTCGGGGCGCCGCCGCATTACATCATGCCGATCCCGCGCATGCTCGCCACTCCCGCCCGTTTCCGGTCAGAGGAGGAGATCGTCACGGTGAAGCGCTACTGCGACATGTACTACTCCAACCCGCAGGTGTCCAGGGAGGAGATACTCAACGCCCACATCCACAGCGTGATGGTGATCGACGTCGACCAGAAGCGCCTGCTCGAGATCGATCCCGTGGAATACATCGACCGCGTGGACCTGTGGTACAAGTGACCCTGAGTCTCCTGTCCTCCGTAATTTGTAAGAATTTATAACCGGGCCCGCATTAGGCAAAGATAGGTGAGTGGGATCGAGGACGTTCTTCTGTTCCTAGGCATGGTGGCCTTCGTTTCGCTGTCCGGAGTGATGGCACCAGGCCCGATGTTCGCCACCACCATTGCCAAGGGCTACAACGACCTCCGCGCTGGCCTCAAGATCTCGCTCGGGCACGCGGTCATCGAGATACCGCTGATCGCCGCCATCTTCCTCGGGTTCGATACCGTGCTGAAGAACGACCAGGTGTTCATCACCATCGGCCTGGTCGGCGGCGTGATACTCCTGATCCTCGGGATCGACCAGATCCGAACGCGGAACACGAGGATGATCCAGAAGGACAACGGCCGGTCGTCGTTCGTATCAGGCATAATCATGACCGCCGCGAACCCCTACTTCATACTATGGTGGGCGACGGTCGGCGCCGCTTTGATCGCCGGGGCGGTGCAGTTCGGCCTTATCATCCTACCGATATTCGCGGCGGTCCACCTTTCCATCGACTTCGGCTGGAACTATCTGCTATCCTTCTCCGTGTACAAGTC
>JACXTO010000104.1 GCA_016919565.1 Methanomassiliicoccaceae archaeon
ATAGAACATCACCCCGATCAGAGCGGAATAGGGTTCCCTTCGGCAGGTCTCGGTGTTCCGAACCCAGACCAGGTAGCCAAGCGCGGGAACGACCGCCACCAGGATCAGCACTGCCATCCCAATTAGGTCCAAGGCCATATGCTTCAAGTGCTTATTTGAGTGGAATGGATATCAATGTTTGCCGCTCCGCCTCAACCTTCCGAATCCGACCGGTCCAGCCGGTGCACCGTGACCCGGCAGCATCCGTCGTTGTTCGCCAAGGTCTGGCTTACCCCGACCCTGACGTTCCCCAACGCGCGGGCCGCGAACCGGGTGATCAACGCCTTGGTGAGCATGCAGTTGGCAGGGTTGTGGTGCATCCCGTTCTCCCAGGGGCATTTGCTGGCGGTGATCACGATCCGGTCCTCCTCCACTGTGGAATCGAATTGGCCCCCGAGGTCGTTGAACATCTCGACGATGCCGCCCCCGACCTTTTTCAGGTCGGTCGGCTGCCCTTCGCTGAAATAATCCTGGTACAGGGCGTGCTCCAGCTTGTCCGAGACCATTGACACCAGCTTCCGGCGCTCCTCGTCCGGGAGCGACCGCCTCATGAGCAGCGGTATCAAGGTGTTCACCACCTCGCGAAGCTTCATTCCGGACTCCTGCACCTTGCACCTCTCCGCCTCCCGCTCCGCACTCTCCGCCATGGTGACGTCCCTGGATATCGATGAGACTGCCACCACCGCCCCATCGGAGTTCCGCACCGGGGAGTAGGTGACGGCGGCGGGTATGCTTCTCCCGTCCTTGGTCCTGAGGACGGTGCGCTGGTTGCTCACCGTCTCGCCGCCGACCACCCTGCCCATGATATCCTTCATCTCCTGCAGACGCTCATCCGGAATGTTGACGAGCGATTGGCCGACGGCCTCGCTCTCGCTGTAGCCGTAGATCTTGGTCGCCGCCTCGTTCCAGGTGCGGACGATCCCATCGAACCCGTAGGTGATGATGGCGTCCGCGGTGTTCTGGATCAAGCCCTCCAGATAGTCCCGGGTCTCCTGCGCTTGGCTGTAGAGCATGGAATTGTAGATGGTGGAGCCGACCTGGGCGCCGACTATGCCAAGCAGGCGCTTGTCCTCCTCGTCGAACCAGCCGCCGCTCCTTGCGGTCAGGACCATCACGCCGAGCGGGCGGTCCATGCAGATCAGCGGGACCGAGGCCCAGGAGCTCCCGCCGGTCCCGTTGTTGCTGGCGGCGAAGGTGATGCGGGAATTCGCCGCATCCTTGACGATCGGATGGTCCAGCGGCAACGCGCCGAACTCCGCGATGAACTTCTTGGTGACGCCGATGTGCTGCCTGAGAACAAACTTGCTTTCGTTCTTCAGGTAGATGGCCCCGGAATCGGACTTGAAGTAGCTCATGTTGAGCGAGAGCAGTTGCTTTAGGACGACATCGAGGTCCATCGTCTTGTCCATCTGGCCTGCCATGTCGTTGAGGAACTTCAGCTGCTCCAGGATCCGCTCCTTCTCCACCACCAGCCGCTGGTCCTCCATCGCCCCCTCGATCGATTCCAATAGCTGGCCCAGCTTGAACGGCTTCTGGATGTAATCGTAGGAGTGCTTCCGCAGTGCCTTGATGGCGGTATCCACCGACGGGTGGCCGGTGATGAGCACGACCTTGACCCCAGGTGCGATCTCCTCCACCTTGTCCAGCAATACCGTGCCTGGGGTGTCTGGAAGGCGGATGTCGAGCACCACGACGTTGAAGAACGACGCGTTAAGGGCCTTCAACCCCTCCTCGGCGGTGCCGGCCGTCACCACTTCGTAGCCATGGTATCGCAGCAATTGACCGAGAATATCGCGGATGCCTGACTCATCGTCGATCACCAATATCCTCGGGGGAATAATGTCAACCTCCCGCCTGCCCGTTCTTTCCTCGATTCACGCTATCCCACCATCATTATCTTCTTAGATAATAGACCTGTCCGCAAAGCCTTAGTCCGTCGCCAGATAATTGCCCGACCGGGCCTTCTTCGTGACCGTGGCCGGGGTGCTCACGAACTCCTTGTCCTCGCCGATGCTGGCGACTATGTCCCTGATCACTGGCGTGAACGGGTCTATGAACGCTCCCTTGAGCCCCCTGGACTTTATGCGGAACTCGTCCGACTCGAGCACCCCGCCGCCGACTATCACCCTGACCTCCGCGCCCTCGAGCTCTTCGAGCATCTCCTCGGCGACGCCACACTTCGTCCCCAACCTCTGCACGTCGATCACCGCCACCTCATCAAACCCGATGTCCTTGAACTTCCGGATCGCCCCCCGGATGGTCGCTGGGCCGGTGTTCGCCCTTCTCCAGATGACCTCGCCATTCGCTACCTGGACGCAGGGGACGCAGCGGTCCGACAATGCGAACAGCTCTTCGAAGAGACTGAGCGAACTGCAGAGCGAGCTGTCCACCAATGCCCTCGAGACCTCGATGGCGAAGGCGTCATAAAGGTCCGCCTCGGACCTGATCCCCAGATCGAGCCAGACATCAAACTTGTGTTTCACTAGCTCGCGAAGGACCCGGAAGTTAGGCTGTCCGTTCTTCACGCCGGACAGGTCCATAAGCAGGATATCTGAGGCGTTGTACCTCTGGCCGGAGACCGCCCTCCAATAGCGGTCGAAGGGGACATGGTAGTCGTTCCGGTCCATGGTTGTGCCGTCCCAGCGCAGGTCAACGACCTCCGCCAGCTTGAGGATCGGGATGTCTATCCTGCCAATTGATAGCAGCGGCCTGGTGTCGACCGGAAGGATCGGCACGGTGGAGAATTCGGGCCTGATCCGCTCTTGATCTTTGTCCTTGATCTTGCTCTGACGGAAAAGTATCCATTCCTCGGACGAAGTGAAGGACAGCGGCACGGCACTCTTGCCGCAGGCCCGGCAGCGAAAGGTGCGATCGTCATTGTCGACGGCCATCGGCCCTTCAAACAATACCCGTGGCTCGATGTCTCTTGAACCGCAATTGGGACAGGCGTAGATGGTCTTAGTGCGTGTCATCTCAGAGCCGAGAAGGCCGCCATTCCAGAAATACTTTCAGAATCTCGTTAGACGGTCAGGTAACGGTCCGCCTCCTCCAACGCCCCTTTCGCTTGGACCATCTTCCGAACGTCCATATTCGGCTCGACGCCGCCGATGATGTAGGAATGGTAGTCGTCGAACTCCAGCAGCTTGACGAGGAGCCTGAAGTAGCGCGTGAGGATGTAGTTGTAGAGCTTGTCCCCATTGGCCATCCCGCAGGTCATCAGCAGCATGACCCGCTTTCCCGGCGCCAATCTGGTCTTGAACTCCTTCGAGCCGTCGCCCGGCGCCAGGAGGCAGTAGAGCCGGTCCGCCATGCATTTCATCAGCCCCGTCTCGTCGCCCATGTAAACTGGCGAGCCGAGGAGGACGAACTCGGACTCCTGTATCGCCTCGATCACCTGGGACATGTCGTCCCTTTGAGCGCAGGTCTGGTTCGTCTTGCAGTTCTGGCACCCTTTGCAGTCGGCGACGTGCATGTCGACCAGGTTATAGAACTTGGTCTCGATGCCCTTCTTCTCTGCCAAGGCCACGATCTCCTTCAGCATGGCCGAGGTGTTGCCGTCCTTTCGCGGGCTCCCGTTCACAGCCACTAATTTCATGATACACCCGATGCCGGGAACAGCCTTACGGGGCATAATAGGGTTGCGCTCGTCCTGCGCCTATTCTTCTGATGGTCCGCGAAATTTTCAGTTCAAGATATATACAGCCTCCATGAATGAAGAAAGCTGATTGTGACGAGAGATTTCGAGCAGTGAACCCTATGGACGGCATCAGCGCAAATCCCCGGACCGGCGTCTTCCTCTGCACCTGCGGAGGCGCGATTCCCCTGACGATCGATATCAGACACCTCGAGAAAGAGGCCAAGGGCATGAGCGGCGTGGTGCACGCCTCCACCACCGATTTCCTCTGTCATCCAGAGAGCAGGAAGAGGATCACCGAAACGATCGTGAGCGAGCGATTGGACCGAGTGGCGATCGCCGCCTGCTCGCCGCTGATATACGGCAAGGAGTTCCGCGAGGCGGCCGAGCAAGGCAAGGTGAAAGGCTGCCTCATGGAGATGGCGAACATCAGGGAGCAGTGCGCCTTCATCCATGACGAAAAGGGGAAGGCGACGGAGAAGGCGGCGGTCATCGTCAGCGCGGCGGTCGCCAAGCTCGCGGCCACGGGTGAAAAGGAGGGCGACAACAAAGCCTTGGTCAAGTCTGAGGCCTGCTCCGGATGCGGAGTGTGCCTGTCCACCTGCCGGGTTAGCGCCGTCCGGCTTATCGACGACCCCGGCCGCCCAGGGCGGAAGGTAGCTTCAGTCGACCCGAAGATGTGCGAGGGCTGCGGCGCCTGCGTGGCCGCCTGCCCATCGGCGGCGATGGACCAGAGCTGCTTCTCCAACATAGAGGTCACGGCGGAGATAGACGCCATTACGCCGGTCCGCGCGACGGAGGACGAGGGCTATCCCAACATCGTCGTTTTCGCATGCAATTGGTGCTCGTATGCCGCCGGAGACCTGGCAGGCATCAAGCGGCTTCAGAGCCAGGCGTCGTTCAAGGTGATCCGCACCATGTGCTCGGCAAGGGTCGACCCGGAATGGGTAATGCGCGCCCTGTCGCGCGGGGCGGACGGCGTCCTGATACTGGCCGGTAAGCCAGGGAGATGCCATTACGAGGTGGGCAGCATCCGCACCAACCGGCGTATGCTGCTGCTGAAGGAGGTCATCCACCAACTTGGGTTCGACCAGTCCAGGTTCAGGACCGCGTTCGTTGACTCGGACCAGCCGGAGCTGTACCAGCAGGAGATCGAAATGTTCATCCAGAAGATCAAGGAGATCGGCCCGAACCCCACCAGGACACCAGAGCCGGGCGAGCGGGTCTATTCCACAGACTACCAGTTCGGGAGCGGCATCTCCGAGGCCGCGATGAGGGCCAGGGACCTGATCTGAGGCGGAGTGTTGCATTTGCCGGGAATCAAACATCGGCCTGCCTAGATTATTATCGTTTGCTCCAATAAGTTAAAGACGCTTCCTTGATTTTTCTGGTGCAACCTCTCTCATTTTTTTCTGAATAATTGCACGGTAATTATGATTATTATCGCCAATTAACGTCGTTAACTATTTATTCTTTAATAAGGCGAGCCCCCTAGAGAGATCCATGACGGAGTCGGTTCGCTACGAGGTAACAAAGACAATTGAGAAGATAGAGATTCGCAGATATCCCAAGCTCATCCTAGCGATGGTAAAAGGGTTGGACGATTCCGTTTCCTTCCAGATACTCTTCAATTACATCAGCGGTAACAATCAACCGAATCGCAAGATCGTTATGACGGCCCCTGTGATATCCAGCACCGGATCGGGGAGGAAGATTGCCATGACATCACCAGTGCTGTCGACCGATTCAGAATTTTCGTTCATCTTGCCCGCCGAATTCTCGCCTGAGACGGTACCAGTGCCTCTAGATCCACGACTCCGATTGGAAGAGATTCCAGAACGTACATTGGCAGTCATTCGCTTTCATGGGGTTGCTCGCGGAGATCTGGTGGAACGCAAGCGAACAGAGCTCCTATCCGTCCTCAATGGAAACGGAATGAAGCTAAAACGAGAGTCTTTCCTGATGCGCTATAATCCGCCCTTCATGCCGGGATTCGTTCGACGGAACGAGATAGCAGTGGAAATCGCCGAGGATTGATCAAACTGTAAACTTGCATCGGCATCCAGATATGTAATTTTTAAAATCACAACAAAAATGCCCCTTTGGGTCTTCCGGCGAAATCCTTTCCGTCTTCCTTTTTCAGGGTGCCGTCAAGTTTGGGCCATAGTAATTGTCCGTAAGATAATTCATTCTATGGACTTGATCTTCTTGCTACCAGCCACCAGCAATATCGAGCCGATGCCTGAGCTGAGTAGCAGCAACGCCAAAAGACCCCACGGCTCGCCGAATGCCACGATGCATATGACATAGAGAAAGAACGAGATCGCGAGAATGGAGATCGCGTTCCCGATCATCTCCGACGGTTTCTCACTGAATGCGGGTGAGAGCAGGAACAAGCCGATCGACATGATGACGTAGGCGGTGGCGATCGCCACGACCGCTAATGTGAGGGCGATAGTATCCGCCCAAGGAACGTTCGAGGGAATGAGCACGATCAGGGCGGAGACGGCCGCCACTGGCTGAACGACGATGCATCCTTGCATGATCCTTGCCCTGATCAGCCTGGACTCGCCTCTTGGCGCCTTCCGGTAGATGAAAAGATTGTCCTTTCCTCTCGCCGTTACCTCACCGACAACGAAGACACAAAGGAAAGCCATCATCCAAGTGATCGTTAGAAGGGCCAAGCTCACGTAGTTACCCTGTGGTAGGGAGCTGAGCATGAACAACTCCATCATCGAGACCAGGCCGAGGATGTAGATGACCCTTGAGATGTTCTCCAGCCTGCGCCCATAGTCCTTCATGACCGTGACAACGACCGTTGCAAATGAGCCTTTGGCGCTCAATAATCGAACGTATCTGTAGAATCCCCCCTCGGGTTTGGCTTTCGCGGTCGAGAATGACACCGGTTCGAGGTCGTACGCCCTTCCTGAGAGCTTTATGCCAACATAGATCGAGCCGAGCAGAAAAGCCATTAAACCGAAGATGCCGAGTATTGTTGATGCAAGATCGAAACCTAGATCACCCGGATGGCGCAGGAACCGGAGGATGACGTCAGCTCCCCAAGAGCTTGGTAGCAGCAGGAACGAACCCGTGAGCGTGTTACCGCGTCCCTGTAGTGCTTCCAGCATATCACCGTTCATAGCCGAGTACATTACTGCGACGAGTGGCAAGGAGATCAGCATCGCCAGAGCCTGCCCTGCCTCCCTTCCCCGAACGCTCCTTCCTAGCCATGCTTTCAGGACAGCCGCAATGAGCACTCCCACCCAGAGAGCGCTCATGACGATCAGGATGAACACCACCACAGCCAGGAGCACCTGGTCCATCGTCATACCGAAGGGGATGAACAGCGCCAGGAAGGTGCCGGCGATTATTGAAACGACGATGGCGTAAAGCGGCAATGAGCCAAGGTACTTTCCCAGGAGAACGTCCTTCGGTTCGACTGGGGCCGAGAGGACCGTCTCCAGCGGCATGATGTTGGTGTCCTGCAATGTCTGCATGATCGGGATCGTTAGAATGCTGACGAAAATAACGAACAACATGACCTGCATGAAAGCTAGCGCCGCATCGGAGAGGAGGAAACTCTTTGTGAGATCAGACGCCATCGAGAGCATGGCCGGTGCCGCGAAAAGAACGTACCACATCACTGCTGCCAGCGCCAGGAAAGGGAAGACCTTGCGGTAACGGCGGAAGCCGCTGGTCTTAAGGAGGTACTCGTTCTTTGCGATGACAAGCCATTTAGGTCGCCTCAACCGGATCCCTCCACGCAAGGAGCTCTGTCTTGTCCTTGCCACCAGTAAGCTCGATGAACGCCTGCTCGAGGTCGGTCGTCCCCGCCTTCTCGATGATCTCCTTTACCGTTCCTATGGTGACGAGCCTTCCCTGATTGATTATCGCGAGCCGGTCGCAGACCTCCTCCACCAATGGAAGGAGGTGACTGCTGACGAAGACCGTCTTATTCGCCTTCGTTGAGAGGTCCTTGATCAATTCCTTCACGACGATCGAGGCGCGAGGATCCAATGCGGACGTTGGTTCGTCGAGGAATACTATCGGGGGGTCGTGGATCAACGCGGCCGCGATGAGAACCTTCTGCTTCATTCCCTTCGAGAATCCTTCGATGAGGTCGTTCTCCCTTGAGCTCAGGCCAAACATGACGAGCAGCCGGTCCACCCGCTCCGACAATATGTGCTTATCGACGTCGTAAAGGGCACCGACGAACTCCAAATATTCGCGCGAGCTGAGCCGTTCATAAAGCCCCGGGTTCTCGGCGAGCAATCCTGTGCTCCGTTTGACGTTCTCTTTTTTCTTCAGGTCGTGACCATTCACGCTGGCAGTACCGGATGTTGGCTCGAAAATGCAATTCAGTATCCTGATGAGCGTTGTCTTGCCGGAGCCGTTCGGACCGAGGATCCCGAAGACCTCGCCCTGGTCGACAGAGAAGCTGACGTCCTTCAGGGCGATTATCTCGTTCCTTTTGCCGAATGTCTTGGAGATGCCTCTGACACTAATGATGGGGGCGTTTGAAGTCATCCAGAAAATGGCGATTTGAACGTTGCTATTTAGACCTGCCCTATCGAAGAACCGGTTTGATGAACCACTCGGTGAGTTCGTGTTCTTACTGTATCATTAAGGTTGCCTGATTCCTGATCATG
>JACXTO010000105.1 GCA_016919565.1 Methanomassiliicoccaceae archaeon
CCGAAATCGAAGAGCACCGCGTCCCCATTGCTCAGCCTCGCGCCACCAGGGCTGTGATGAGGTTCTGCCGAATTGGCCCCGAAGGAGGCGTTGGTCGCGAACGACGCCGCGCTCGCCCCCCGCTTCTGCATGCGGTAGCTGACCTCAGCCGCCGCCTCGTACTCCGTCATTCCCGGCCTGATGATGTCTGCCAGCTCGTCACCCACCTCGGCGCCGATGCGGCAGGCATGCCGCATGCGCTCGATCTCCTCGTCGTCCTTTATGGCGCGGGAGGCATCGAGGGAGTCGGTGACGTCGACCAGCTCCGCTTTCGTCAGCTTCTGCAGGTCCCTGAACGCCCGGAAGCTCAGCGCGTTGCCGCTGATCCCCAGCCTTTCTTCGCCTGCCAACGACGTCCTCAGCATCTCGTCCCGCTCCGAGCGTTTGCTGAAGACCGTCAGCTTCGCGTCCGTCGTCCGGGCGCTGGTCTCCTCGAGCAGGGTGGTCAGAAGCTCCACGGAGCCATCACGCCTCAGCACTGCCGCGCAGCCCTCGAAGAGGCCGGAGTCTGCGCCAGTAACGTAGAATAGGGCGAGGTCCAGGTTCGGCTCCTCGCCATTGATCAGCACGATCGCGTCCACGCCCTCGGGCACGTGCTCGAAGATACTCAGGACCCTTCGCCTCATGAATAAACACCTTTGACTGCAAAACGGAGGTTGGTCTTTTAATCATTTTGTCATCTTGGATGAGCAGGAACGACCATCAGACGCCGATCCAACGATTGGCGACGATGCTCTTGAGCGCTGCCACCGCGGACAATGCCGCCAGGTAGCTGGTCGAAGGGTTGGTGGGGAAAGGAGTGTTATTGGTCTCCGCCCTGATCTCGCCGAACGGCCCCTTGGCGATCAACAGGTGCGAATTGGTACGGGTATCCGGGTCGCACACTAGCGTGATCCTGGTCTTCTCGAAGCCGACCCCGAGCATGCTCACCGTCGCCGCCACGTTGATGTTCTTGGGGAAAAGCCGCAGCACCTCGCGCGCCGGACCGTCGTACAGCACCGTCGGCTCGGTAAGGCTGCCAAGGTCGATCTTCTTATCGATCAGATATGGAACGTTCCTGAAGATCTCCGGCCCTTTGGTGGTGATGAGACGGACCTCATCGATCTGGCTCGAGGCCGCGGAGCGCAGACCGTCCGTGCCGCACACCGCGCCGGAGGGGATGAAAAGCCTTCCGCGCTTCTTCTTGGACAGCTCGAAGCATCGCTCCCTGAGGGCGTCAGACTCGAAGGCGCCGGCGCTCATCACCATTATGTCCCGCCCCCTCTCCAGGCAGATGGGCGCGAACTTCCTTACCGCCTCTTGGCTTGCCGCCTCCACCACCAGCTCGACATCGTCCATGGCGTGAAGGATGGAATCATCGTCGAAGCGGATGTAGCTCGACTTGGCGTGCTCGTTCACCATCGCCTTGGCCTTCTCCTCGACCTTGTCGGTGAGGTAGATGCGATCGATCTCCTCCATTGAACCGGCCGCGGTCGCTAGGACGTTCCCGATCGAGCCACAGCCAATGATGAGCAGTCGCATAGCGATTCTGCCAAAATACAATCAACCTAATAGAGTTATTCACCTGCGGCCGTGCAAAACCGTATTAAGCTCGGCTGGAGTATGCACCATGGATGCGCTACGAACTCCTGGAACACACCGCGGACGTGATGATGAAGGCGCACGGGAAGGACTTGGAGGAGTGCTTCGCCAACGCCGCCTACGCGCTCTGGGACCAGATAACCGATGTCTCGAAGGTCAGCACGGCCGAGGAGGTCAGCCTCACGGTTTCTGGCCACGACAACGAATCATTGCTGTACAACTTCCTCTCCGAGTTCCTGTTCATCCGCGACGCCAAGCGCCTGCTGCTGAGCGAGTTCCAAGTCAGGATCGAGGGGACGAGCCTCCAGTGCACCGCCAGGGGCGAGAGGTTCGATCCGAAGAGACACGCCTACCGCCACGACGTGAAAGCGATCACCTACCACATGCTGGAAGTGAACACCGAGGAGCCGTCGGTGACGGTGATACTGGACATCTGAGGTGCCCATGAAAGCTTCAGCCATAGCCTATCCGATCCAGGGCCTGATAAAATACCACGGACTGAGGGATGAGCGGCTGCGATTGCCATTCCATGACTCCATCTCCGTCTGCACGGCACCCATCAGGACCTTGACAACGATCGAGTTCGGCCATAAGGACGACAGCGCCGCCTTCGACGGCAACGCCGCCCGAGGGCGCGATATGGAGCGGATATTGGCCGTCGTCGAACCGCTCCGCCAACTGGCCAAGGAGAGGTCCGGTTTCAAGATGATCTCGGAGAACTCGTTCCAATCCAACATCGGCCTGGGAGCCTCAGCCTCCGGCTTCGCGGCACTGGCCGTTGCCGCTGCTAAGGCCCTGGACCTCAAGCTCAGCCCCGAGGAGATCTCGCGCTATGCCAGGCGCGGCGCCGGTTCGGCCTCGAGGGCGGTCACCGGTGGCTTCTCGCGCTGGTACGCCGGCAGCGGGGACGAGGACAGTTACTCCCGGCAGCTGGCCGGGCCGGAGCAGCTCGACATGGGCATCATAGCGGCCCTGATCCCGGCGCACAAGTTCACCGACAACGCGCACAAGGACGTGGTCACCTCTCCCTTCTTCCGGGCGAGATTGGAGTACGTCGTGGAAGCGCTGGATAAGATGGAGAAGGCGATCTACGCGCGGGACATCGATCGCATCTGCTCCCTGGCAGAGACCGATACCCTGCTATTGCATGGCATCACCATGACCGGCATCGACGAGCACTTCCTCTGGCGCCCGGAAACTGTAAAAGTCATCCTGGAGGTCAAGAAGATGCGCTCGGAGGGCCTGAGGGCGTACTTCTCCATCGACACCGGCGCGACCGTCTACGTCAATTGCCCGCTGGCGGCGAGGAAGGAGGTGCGGTCGCGAATCGAGGCCTTGGGGATAGGGACGATCGAATGCAGCGTCGGCGAAGCGTCCAAGATCGTGGACGAACATTTATTCTGATGAGTACTTGAGGAGCGATGCGATGACACTGAATCTGGGATGGTTCTCCAGCGGCCGGGACGAATCAGCGCGCGCCCTACTCTCCAGCATCGCCAAGAAGAGGGACGATGGGTCCCTGGACATCACGATCGGGTTCGTGTTCTGCAACTGGGAGGTGGACGAGGAGCCCCAGCACCCCGATTACGCGCAGAGGCAGAGGTTCTTCCAGCTGGTGCGCGAGCTGGGTATCCCCCTTATCACGCTGTCGTGGAAGCGATTCCGGGACAGCCTCAAGAGCGGTTCGAAGGAAGAGTGGCGGGCGGCATACGGCGAGATGATGCGCACCCTGTTGGAGGGGACGCCCTTCGACATTGGCATCATGGCCGGGTACAACCTCTGGATGGACAGGGATACCTGCGCTCGGTATTCCGTGCTGAACCTGTACCCGAGCCTGCCCGGTGGCTCGCTGGGAACGGCGCAAGAAGCGATCTGGCAGGTCATCGTCCAGAAGGCCAGCCGGCACGGCCTCACCGTCCGGCTCTGCTCTCCCGAGCAGGAGGAGGGCATTCCGCTCAGTTGTTGCTCCTTCCCCATCCAGACGCCGGAATACAAGCCGCTCTGGGAGCAGTTCGAGACATCGACTGGCAGGCGAACTGTCGAGACGATCTCGAAGGACGACGCGGAAGGGTCCGCTTTGTTCAGAAGGATCAGCCACGAGGTCACGGCGAGGGAACCTCCGCTTCTCACTTATACCATAAAGATGCTTGCGGAAGGTACCGTGACTATCATCAATGGAAGGGTACATGAAGGGGATAGTCTAAGGAAGAACGCAATCGATCTGAGCGATATGATCGATCAGGCGATAGCGAAAGGAGATCACTGAATGGACTTTGAAGGGTTGGAGGAGGTCGTGGCCTACGAAGGCAAACAGCTCATCATCAACATGGATGGGCCGATCACCACCAACGACAACGCCTTCGACCTTTGCGAGCATTTCATTCACGACGGAGCCAGGCTCTATGCCATGCTGAGCTGCTATGACCGCCTGGTCTCCAAGGGGCGCAGGAATAACAGGTCCCGGGTAGGAGGCAAGATGCAGCTAGCACTTCCGTTCCTCCGGGCCTACGGCGTGAACGATTCCAAGATGCACGAGTTCTCTCGCTCGCACATCAAGATGATGCCAGGGGCCGCCAAGACCATGCGCTTCGTCCAGGAGCTGATGGCGTCCTTCGTCGTTTCGGCATCGTACGAGCATCATGTCAGCGAGGTCTGCGAACAGATCGGCTTCCCCTACGAGAACTCGTACTGCATGAAGCTGAGCATGGACTCGGTCCAGATGGACGATTGGGAGGCCGAACTGTTGAAGAACTACGCCAGGGAGATCGTCGCTCTCCCGCCGATCGAGATCCCAAGGGATGCGCGCGTGCCTGCCGACCTGAGCCCCCGCGACCAATCGACCATCGAGCGCCTGGAAGACATCTTCACCAAGGAGATCAGCGATCTGAACGCCTTCAGGCTGGTGACCGAGGTGGTCGCGATCGGAGCGGACGAGAAGGCCGCCGACCTGCTGGACATCTGCAAGAAGACTGGTGTCGGGCTAGAGGACACGATGTACGTCGGGAGCGACGCCACCGATGTCTTGGCGCTCCAGCTCGTGAGCAGGGGGGGCGGGCTCTCCATAGCGTTCAACGGCAGCTCCGAGGCGGCCAGGGAGGCGGAGGCTCGAATCGTCTCGGATAATTCGGTCGTGACATCCGTCATCTGCGAGGCGTTCTACAAGTCCGGAAAGGACGCGGTGATGTCCCTGGTCGACGATTGGAGCATCCCTCACATCAATGACTCGGGATTCGTGCACGACTACCTTGTCCGGGAACTGTCGCGGGTGTTCCCCCAAGGGTTGCCCAGGGTGGAGAGGGCCAGGATGGGCTACCTTGACAGGCGCGTCGAGGGCCATGTCGCCTCCAGACAGAATAGCAAGGGAACCGGTTGATTTTGATTGAACGTCAGCGTTTCAGGTGGAACTCATTCTTCTTCGAACTCGAGAAATCGCATCACGTCCCCTCGGGAGATGATGCCGACAAGCTCCTCGCCGTCCACCACTGGCATGCTCCGCAGCTTGCCCTCCACCATGGACTCGACCGCCTGGCGGATGCTTTCGTTCGGCCCGACGCTCTCAACGTCCTTGGTCATGATGTCATCCACCTTGTCCACCAGGACGTTCAGGTAGTTCGCCCTGGTGAAGCTGCGCTCGACGACGAAGGGGCGCAGGAGGTCGAGCTTAGTCACCACCCCGATCAGCTTTCCGTCCCTGACCACCGGGAACATGTTGAAATCGTTCTCCTCGAAGATCGCCAGGAGGTCCTTCAGGCTGGTCTGCGAAGCCACGCTGAAGACCTTGGTCGACATGGCCTCCCGGACCAGCGCATCCCTCATTCTTTTCTTTCCCATTTCCATCCCTGGAAGGAATTGTGCGCGCTATTACTTCAATCCCTGCCCATCGATTGCTCCAGCAGAAGATCCGCGCGGTTGATGGATTAGAATAGGGATGGTCA
>JACXTO010000106.1 GCA_016919565.1 Methanomassiliicoccaceae archaeon
AGCCTCTTCGCCCTCATCGAGACCTTCGGCTCCATTTCTGGAAGTCACTTCAATCCTGCGGTGACACTTGCCCTCTGCTTCACCAAGGACATCGGCAGACGCAAGGCTGCCTACTACATTGGCGCTCAATTCGCCGGCGGGTTCGTCGGCCTGCTCGCGACCCATCTCATGTTCTACGATACCAATCCCGTTCTTCTCACCATCTCGAGCAACGTCAAGACGCCGGGACTTTACTTCGCCGAATTCATCGGGTCGTTTATCCTGATCGGAGTCATCTATGGTTGCATCAGGGGGAGCTCGAAGCATACCAGCCTCTCCGTCGCCTACATCGTCGGCGGGATGCTGCTAACCACATCAAGCACCATGTACGCCAATCCAGCAGTCACGCTGGACAGGATGTTCACTTACGCCATATGCGGCATCGAGCCGACGAGCACCCTCGTCTTCATCATCATGGAGCTATCGGGAGCGATCTTGGCGGCGATGGTCTTCCGGGTCATCTTCCCGGCGAAGCTCAAGGAGAAGTGCGATCCCTTCGAATGCCCGCCGAAGAGGATCATCGAGATTGGGAAGTGAATCCACCATCGAAGCGAGTCAGCGACCCAGCCCTCCCAAACCATTTAAGACCGGGAATCGGATTCCTCCAAAGATGAAGGTTCTGTGCGGTTCGAGCTCGAAGAGCCTTGCCACCGATCTGGCGAGCAAGCTGGAGACGGTCTGCATCCAGGCGACGACCAAGCGCTTCCCCGACAATGAGTGCTACGTACGCATCGAGGAGGAGAGCCTGGACAAGGAGATAGTGATCGTCCAGAACACCTATCCCGATTCCAGTCTGGTCGAGCTCTTTCTGATCCAGGACGCGGCCAGAGGACTGGGGGTGGAGAAGATCACCACGGTCGTGCCGTACTTCGGCTATGGGCGCCAGGATAGGAGGTTCAATCCCGGTGAGGCGCTCACCGCCCAGGTGATGCTGAAGCACCTCGCGGTGGAAACGGACCGCCTTTTCACTATCGATCTGCACAAGCCGGACATCCTGCGCTGGTTCACCAAGCCGGGGGCGAAGGACATCACTGCGACGACCGCAATCGGCAATTACTTCGCCGGCAAGAAGGTCGATCTGGTGCTCGCCCCGGACAAGGGGGCTTCGCAGCGCGCCGCCGAGGTGGCGCACGTGCTCGGCTGCGCCAACGACCACCTGACAAAGACCCGCCTGAGCGGCTCGGAGGTCATCATCCAGCCCAGCCGATTGGATGTGAAGGGCAAGACCGTGCTCATCGTCGACGACATCATCTCCACCGGCGGGACGATCATCGCCGCCACCAACGAGCTCAAGCGCATCGGGGCGAAGAAGGTCTTCGCCGTCTGCACCCACGGGCTTTTCATCGACGGAGCTTTGGACAGGCTGAAGACCGTCTGCGACAAGGTCATTTCGACCAACACCCTGGAGAACGAGGTGTCGGAGATCTCCGTCGCGGAAGAGGTCGCCAAGGTGATCTGATCGGCACGATAGGTCGATCGTAGGCGCGCTTCGAAAGGATAATAGACGGAAATCATATTCCCATTAGAAGCTGGGGCTTGTCCTATGGTAGTCAAGAAGGCCGATGATTTCAGTGAGTGGTACAACGAGGTCGTGGAGCTGGCACAGCTCACCGACAAGCGTTACCCCATCAAGGGAATGAACGTTTGGACGCCCTACGGCTGGAAGATCATGCGCCACATCGACACCTTCATCCGGCAGGAGCTGGACGCGACCTGCCACGACGAGGTCTGCTTCCCGCTGCTCATCCCGGAGACGGAGTTCAAAAAGGAGAAGGACCACATCAAGGGGTTCGATTCCGAGGTTTACTGGGTCACGCATGCCGGGCTCAACGAGCTCGACATCCCCTTGTGCCTGCGGCCGACGTCGGAGACCGCGATGTACCCGATCTTCGCGCTCTGGGTGCGGTCCCATTCCGATCTGCCGCTCAAGACATATCAGATAGTGAACACGTTCCGCTACGAGACGAAGCAGACCCGCGCCTTCATCCGCGTCAGGGAGATCCATTTCTTTGAGTCCCACACCTGTCACACCACGGAGGAGGACGCGCAGAAGCAGGTCGAGGAGGACTTCGTGATCCTGGAGCGACTGAACAAGCATCTCGCGCTTCCCTACTTCCTGCTCAAGCGCACCGACTGGGACAAGTTCCCCGGCGCATTCTACACCGTCGGGGTCGACTGCCCGTTGCTCGAAGGGAGGAGCTTGCAGCTCGGCTCGATCCACCACTACAAGCAGAACTTCTCCAAGCCCTTCGAGATCAAGTTCGAGGACGTGGACGGGGAGCTGAAGTTCGTACATCAAACCACCTACGGGATGAGCGAGCGCTTGGTCGGCTCGATCGTGGCATTCCACGGCGACGACAAGGGACTGGTACTCCCACCGGACGTGGCGCCGTTCCAGATCGTTATCGTCCCGATACTTGCGAAGGGGAAGGTGGAAGAGGTGATGGCCGAGGCTCGGAAGCTACGCGACGAGCTTCTTGCGGCCGGCCTCAGGGTCACGCTCGATGAGAGGGACGACCGCCCGGGCAGCAAGTTCTATCATTGGGAGATCAAGGGCGTTCCGCTCCGACTCGAGCTCGGAGGACGAGACATCGCCGAGGGAAAGGTCTCCTACGCCGTGAGGCACGACGGCACGAAGGGGACGTTCCTCCGAGGCAACGCTGTTGCTGATTCGATTGCGATGCTGGACAAGATCTCAACGGCCATGATGGAGAACGCGAAGAAGCGACTCGAGTCCTCGGTCGAGACCGTTAGATCGCTCGATTCGTTGCCGAAGAAGATACTGAGATTCGGTTGGTGCGGGTCCGAAGATTGCGGCCGCAAGATCGAGGAGAAGACCGAACTGAAGCTCTTGGGAACGCCTTACATCCCTGAGGATTTCGAGGGAGAATGCATCATGTGCGGCAAGCAAACGAAGGTCGCCGCCTACGCGGCCAGATCGATGTGATGATAGGATATTTCGCGCATCGGTTCAATCTTCGCTCGTGATACTAGAAGAGAGAAATATGCCGATGAGTCCGTGCAAATAGGGCGCTCAGTTCTTCGCTCTCACGAGGAAAAGCCCGAGGATCCCGAAGGCGAGCATGATTACGACGATCGAATAAACGCCCATGTTAGTGCCGTCGAAAATGTTCCAACTGTTGTACGCAATGCCCCAAGCCCAATAGAACGCCAGGGCACCAACTATCAGAATCAGGGATAGTGCCAGCTTGACCTTTTTTGGGAATGCGTCCTCTTCCATCGTGGCGCTCAATGGTGTAAGTCTATAAATGATTTTCGTGCAAACGCCTCGCTCCAGCGCAAGGCTATTTTTATCCTTTTTATAGTAACTATTATGACCACCACGGACCTATATCGTCATGATGATGTGAAGATCCGACGTGATCTTGCATCGCAGTGGGGCAACAAAAATGACACCAGCAGTGAAGAAGAAAGTAGCAGCGAAGAAGCCAGTAGCGAAGAAGAAGCCAGTCGTGAAGAAGGCAGCCGCAAAGCCGAAGAAGAAGTAGACCGAACAGACTTCGCTTTTTTGCGTGAAGAAATAATCCTGCGCGGACAAATGCGGTTCGAGTAGGCGTTTACCTTTGGTCCTCTCCTTTGGATGATGGACCTTTTTCATTACCACTTTTTAATGCCACCTCGAAATCATTATTAGCAGGCCATCCGCTTCATTCCAGGATGGATGGGAACGGCGATGAGCGGACGCAATTATCGCGCTTCGTGGAGCGGTTGAAGATCTACCGGGACCGCATGCTTCATGTGGATTGGAGGAACCGTTCGATCCTACTCAAGAAGGCCGAGAAGAAGTGGGCTTTCGATCTCGGAGCGGCTTGGAAAGACACTCCGGAAAAACTTGATGACGTCCTGAAGAAAGCGATCTGGACCCGCTCCGTTCTTTGCCTGATCAGGGACTCGGATCGAAGCGAAGAGGCCGAGGCGGCTCGCTCAAGTCTCACCTATCTCGAGAGGTCCGCCCGGACGATCTTCGAGGAAACGGGACTGAGCGATTTCTATCTCGGCTTCCCTTTCCTCGTGGGGCAAGCGGGCGAGGAAAGCTTCGTGCGCGCGCCTTTGATACTGTTCCCCGTTCGCCTCGAGAGAGTGCGGCGGGACACCTCCCCGGGATGGTATCTCACCTTCGCCGAGGACGAGTATCCGGTCGTCAACCGCGCCCTCTTGGCCGCGCTCAGAAAGTCATGCGGCGTCTCCATCCCGGAGGAGTTCCAGGAGCGTCTGGATGACATCCTCGATCAAGCGCCCCGGGAGGGGCTCTCAAGCTACCTCATCGAAAAACTCAATGAGGAATTAATGCGATGCGAACTTCCTTTGGACCGGGAGATCTCACCTTCAACGATCCAAGCCCTAAGACCGCTCACCGCTGAAGAAATCGCCACGATGAGCTCGATCAAGCTGCACCTTGAGCCCTCGGCCGCGGTCGGCAATTTCCCTCAAGGCTCGACGGCGATATTCCATGATTACGAGATGATGATCGATCGCGCCCAGGCCGGGGAAGCGGACCAAGGCATCATCGATGATCTGCTCGAGACCCCGTTCCTTCGCAGGGGCCTGGAGCAGGCCGGCCCGATCGATCTCGATTCGCTCCCTGACCGCGAGATGAACCTTGTTCTTCCAACGGACTCGAGCCAAGACGCGGTGATCGTGGAGGCGCAGCGGGCGGAGTGCGTTGTCGTCCGCGGACCTCCCGGCACCGGCAAGTCGCAGGTGATAGTAAACCTGATCACGAGCGCTTTGGCAAGGAAGGAGAAGGTGCTTGTGGTCTGTCAGAAGAGGGCGGCGCTGGATGTAGTGCATCAGCGACTCGGCCGTGCAGGACTCCATGATTCTGTCGTCCTGTTGCACGATGCCCGCGCTGACCGGCGGGGCACGTATTCCATTTTGACAAAGAGGATGAGCGGCGATGCTCAGGGGGTGGATTCCAGATCGGACCGGGAGTTCGCGGAGACGACCGACGCGATCGATCGGACCGTTGCAGATCTCAACTCCATCGTGAAGCCGATGTGGGCCGAGTATTTCGGAGGCGCGAGGCTGCAGGAATTGTACAC
>JACXTO010000107.1 GCA_016919565.1 Methanomassiliicoccaceae archaeon
GTCCTTGGCATCGTCGGCTGCCAGGTCCTTGAGGATGAGATGGCCTATGTGGTGGGGTCCGATCCGGACACCGACCAGGTTCTGGTCATCGACTCGACGGTGCAGAAAACGATCACCGAAAAGATAAGGCGGATGGCCCCGAAGAAGAAGGTCAAGTGCATCGACGAGACCTGCACCATCAAGGAATTCCAGATGCCGCCGGGCATGTCGGTGATATTGTGGCTCAAACCGATCGGGCTGCATCAGAGCCCTCCCTTGTTGAGAGAGGAGGTGCTCAGGGCGATAAACAAGATCGAGCCGCTGACACGATCGATCTTGTTGTTCTATGGCCAATGCGGCAACGCATTCCGCAGCCTCGAAATGATCACGGCCGGTTCCCGGGTGCCAGTGACGATATTGAAGGACGGCGATGGCTCCATGATCGACGACTGCTTCGGCACCGAGCTCGGCGGGAAGGAGGAATACCGCAGCTTCCTTGTCAACCAGCATGGACCCGCCTACGTGCTCAACACCATGTGGGCGGCGAACTGGCGCGTCTTCATGCAGGACGTCCAGATGCTCCGCGACCCCAACAACCTGGAAGAGGCGAAAGAGGTCTTCAAGTACATGGACTACAAGACCGCCATCGGCCTCAACACCGGATTGGGGGACCTCGACGCTTTCGAGCGTCAGCTGCAGGAGTTCGCCAGCATCTTCGACCTCCAGTTGGAGCAGCACCGCGCGACGCTGAAGATCGTTGAGAACTCGTACAACGAGGCCAAGAGGCTCCTGCACGATCCGCTGATTTGAGGCGAGCTTCGGAGTTACGTTAGCTTTCGGGAGAAATGAGAGAAGATACCCTATTAAGTATTCCAGATGCATCTTGGAGTGGCCAATTCTGAGACGAAATTGGTCTCCGCTCGCGGCGACAAGGAGTTCCCATGAAGAAGATCGGTTGGTTCACCACTGCCAGAGGCCCTGGTTCATACAATCTCTTCAGTTCCATGCAGAATGGCATCGAGAAGGGGGAGATCGATGCCAAGCTATCCTTCGTGTTCATCAACAGGGACATCAAAGGAAATCAATATCGCATGAAGCTAGTGAAGAAGGCAGAGGACAGTGGCGTGCCGGTCATCCTGTTCCCTTCGGACAATTTCAAGCCGGATCTCAAGCAAGGCGACATCGAGGCTTGGAGAGAAGCCTATGGGCAGGGATTGAGGGATCAGATTTCCAAATATGAAATGGACTTCGGCGTACTGGCCGGGTACATGTTGATATTCGACCGGGAGACCTGCAGAAGGTATACCATGATCAATCTGCACCCCGCTCTTCCGGACACCTACAAGGGGACGTGGGAGGAGATCGTGGGGAAGGTGGTGGACAATGGGGACGAGCAGTATGGAGCGACGGTCCACCTCTGCACTCCCGAGCTTGACCGGGGAGAGCCGATCGCCTACGATGCTTTCCCATTGGGCAAGCTGAAGGCGAAGCACATGGCAAGGGAGGACATGATGAAGGCGATCAGGGCCGAGGAACTGAAGCGCGAGGCCTACCTCCTCATCGCGGCGATCCGCATGATAGTGGATGGCGAAGTGTCGCTGAAGGACGGTAAGGTCTTCAATCGCCGCGGAAACCGGGTGTCCGAGTATCCAAACCTCGCAGCGAGGATCGACGCCCAGCTCAAGCAGCCTTGAACTGAATCCTTTGAATGATGCTTAAAAGACCTGGCTGCCCGTGATGAGAAGAGATCAAAGCTCCAAGACCTTCTTTGCCGCGATGTACCAGAGGTTGAAGTAATTGATACTGCGGAGCTCCTGGTTCTCCTTGACATGGTCGACGTACCACGAGGACATCCCGTCCCATTCGTCAACGTAGCCCTCGCGGGTCAGTCTCCAGCCCATCTCCTCCACCGTCGAATCGGAGCGGGCCAGGACGTAAGGCATGGTGGTCGTCAGCTGATTGCATTCGGCATCCGACCCTACCCTGGGCTCGGGCATCAAACTGGTGATGCAGGCGCAGAGGTCATAATAGGCGATGTGTATCTCGCCGACCCTCCAGGACATCTGATAGGGAATGACCGAAGGCATCTCCCTTGAGAGCAGCCTCAGTACAACCGGGTTGATCAGTAGCTCCCCGGTGAAGCGATTCATGAAGCCGTCACGGGCGAACACGCGCATCATCGAGGCGTGATCCTCCTTCCAGAAATCGCTCGCCTCGACCTTCCTCTCCATGGATGCCTTGTCCCTTCGCACCGGCCTCGGCTTCTGCAGAGGATCGAAAGGATATCGAAGCCTGAGTATCTCCTGGCTGGCTTCCTTCCCTTCATCAGAGAAAGCTAGGCAAGCATCCATGATCACCTCGTATCTCTCACTCATCGAACCTGGCCTCCTTCCTAACGGCATCCACCGGAAAAGCAATGCGAATAGGCCCTGATAAATAAATAGCAGCGGCTCAATCAAAGAGCCGCAGATAACATGTCGCAGATTGAGTTGTACGACGCCATCTTCAGGCGCAAGTCAGTAAGAAAATACGCTCCTGGGGAATTGGAGTCCGGACTCATGACGAAGGTCGTCTCCAACCTGACAAGCCTCAGACCGCTCTTCCCCGAGATACGCACGGAGCTGAGGATCATGACCAATACCGACGTCCGCGGAATGTTCAAGGTCGACGCGCCTCACTTCCTGGCGTTCTTCTCGGAGGTCAAGGACGGCCATGCGGCCAATGCTGGCTTCATGATGCAGCAGATGGACCTGTTCCTCTCCGCCAATGGGATAGGAAGCTGTTGGCAGGGAGGTCCAAAGCCAATCAGGGAGGTGCGAGGGGTTTCCGAGCTAGAGTTCGTCACCATGCTGGCAATCGGACCTCCGGCCGGTGACCCCCATCGCAGCATTGCCGAGTTCAAAAGAGAGCCATTGGCGAAGATCTCGGACGTCACCGGATCCGATGAGCTGCTCGAGCCGGCCCGATTGGCCCCTTCCGCAATGAACAACCAGCCATGGTTTTTCACCGGCGGGGATGGGACCATCCACGTGAGCACCGCACGGTCTATGATAGTCGATCGGATGAACCAGATAAGCGCGGGGATCGCCCTGTGCCATCTGTGGCTGGCAGCCACCCATTCGGGCAAGTCCGTCAGCTTCAGGAGCGATCTGTCAGCCCAGGCGAATCCTCCGAAGAAGTACTCATATGTCTCTTCGTTGGTGGTCGGCTAGAGATGGATGAACAAAGCCCTGCTTGGTCCAAAACGATGAAATAAAAAATGAGAACTGAAAAAATTAAGGAATTGGGCCGTTAGGCCTCTTGGTTTAGAAGCGGTCCTTCGGCTTGTGCTTCTGGAAGCAGTCCCTGCAATATACAGGCCTGCCCTCAGTCGGCTTGAAAGGTACCTGAGTTTGTGCTCCGCAGTCGGAGCATGTTACGTCGTGCATCTCGCGTGGTCCATCGTTTCTTGGGCGCCCGTAGCCGCCCGATCTCTCTTTTCCGTACATATTACTAATCTACCTACTATTTGTTTCAAATCGCAAAAATCCTTACGAACCCTTGTGATTGTCTAAGCCATGTACTTCTAGTTAATAAAGGCAACGGTTGCTAAAGTGCTTTTTCGGAGATAATGTTACCTTGATTCGTGGCCAGCGCCGCATGAGATGACTATTTCGAGCCGTAGCATTAAGCAATTTTTCCCGAGCACGGCGCATGCATTCGACTTGATGCCAGTTGTCGTTGGGGCAAAGAATTAAGACCCCTCACGGGATGATTATGTTCCAAGGGGAGGATTGGATGAAGGCCTTAGTGGTATTCGACTCGGTCTCGGCAACGAGGATGACGGAGAAGGTCGCGAAAGCCATCGCCGTGGAGATCAAGGACCAGGGAGTGGAATCGGACTGCTTCTACTATAAGGACGTCAACCCGGCGGTCGTCAATAGCTACGACTGCCTAATAGTCGGCTCCCCCACCATGGCATGGAAACCGACCAAGGAGATAACACAATTCCTCAACGGCCTGTCCAACGAACCGCATGAAGGCAAGCTGGCAGCGGCATTCGATACCCAGGTACAGAGCCGGATCAGCGGGAACGCGACCAAGGCCATCGAGGGCAAGCTGGTCGAGCTCGGCTTCAAGCTTGTCTCAACCCCTCTCATCTCCTACGTGGAGGGCAAGACCAACACATATCAAATGAAAGAAGGGGAGTTGGAGAAGGCGAAAGCTTGGGCGACGGATTTAGCGAAGACCCTGAAATCAGGCTGAGTCGCAGCAAGAACGACCCCGTTATTCGGTTCGCCTCCCAGCAATCCGCCCACGCTGATCAGGGCGGATCGATTGGTCCACAATCCATCATAGCTTCGCGGGAAAAAAGGTAAGTGATTGCAACGCCTTGCGGCGGAGGATGGAACACATGCTCATCGCCACCAGCAAGCTTTCGAATGATGCGCTCAAGGATGAGGTTGTATTAGTCACGGGGAGCGGACGCGGCATCGGTTATGAAGCAGCTCGAAGCTTGATATGGCTTGGAGCGAAGGTCATCGTTGCCGAGATCGATGAGGAAGGCGGGAAGAGGGCCGCGGATGAGCTGAACAAGGAATTCGGTCCACAACGAGCGATATTTGTCAGAACGGACATTGGGGTGGAGGCGGATGTGATGAGGCTGAAGCAAGTGGCGCTTTCTGAGTTCGAGAAAGTTGATGTTGTCCTCAACAATGCCACGATATTCCCCATGGGCGCTGTGAAGGACGTCCCTATCGCCTCATGGGACAGGAGCTACCATGTGAACCTTCGTGGTCCTGTCATGTTGGCCCTTGCCTTCCTCCCGGACATGATAGCAAGGAAGCATGGGGCGTTCGTCTGCGTCTCCTCTTCAGGAGCGGCCCCGTTCATGGGAGCCTACGAGGTCTTCAAGACCTCCCAAGTGGAGCTGTCGAACACTGTCTCCGCCGAGGTCGAGGGCACGGGCGTCAACGCGTTCACCATTGGGCCGGGGATCGTTCCAACGCCTGGGTTCTTGGCTGGGGGAGGAGAGGTGGCCTCGTACATGGGAATGACCACCGACCAGCTGCTCAAGATGAACGAAGCGGCGCTTCTTACGCCCGAGGCCGCGGGAGCTGGATTCGCTGGAGCGATCGCGCTCGCATCCAAGTATCATGGCAAGGAGATCAGCTCGATCCAGGTCCTGAAGGACATCGGCATCTCCCTGGTCGGAGACGAGGTGGATGAGGGCACCATTGCGATCGACCCAAACAGAGCGACGGAAATGCAGCGAAAGGTGCTGGCGACGTATCAGGAACAATCTACTTCCTGGAGGCAGCGGAACCTCTTCGAACGGCAATGGGTGTATCGGGATTTCAAGAAGCAGACCGGACGGTCGGTCGATGAGATGCTAGCCGATCTAGAGAATCTTGAGAAACGAATCATGAAGCGAGAAGTGAACACTGATACGGTTGAACCGCTGGTCCAACTGGCAGCATTCTATCGCCACCAACAGGAACTGTTGCGAGGATATGAGAAGGACCCGAAGAAGCTCGAAAAGGGCTTGATGGCTATTGAATCCTGGGTCGAGGATGTCACCGCCCTGATCAGCACGCTATCTGGATAGCGTCGTGACAAGATTAGGAGGTTAAGAGATTTGATCCTCAACCTTTCATGATCTATGATTGTCCCTGTAGGCGTGACTGGGTGGCCCGACCGAACGGTGAAACTCTCTTTCTAGGCAGGCGGGCCATCCGATTTGGCGTAAGCGCCCTTCCTCCTCTTCTTCGCGTAGTTGCGATATCTCCTGAGCACCAACGCGCCCATCGTGGCAACGAAAAGGCCGTTGAACAGAAGCATGATCGCTGGGTTGCGGAAGTCCTCCCCGATAAGGTTTCCGTGGATGATGGCCAGGACGAACGCGACATAGATGACGGAGTGAAGCGGCCGCCAGTTTCTGCCAATTACTCTTCTGAGCAGGGCGACGGCGATGGCGAACAGGATGACCAGGATTGCCACCCTCCCTCCCGATCTAAGGAAGCTTTCCAACGACACGAATGACGGTATGAAGACCGCTAGAGAGGAGGCCTTAATGCTGCTCATGATCGGATGGCCGATGACGGACAGCAGGCCAACGATTGCGAAGGCATGGTGCAGGCGGATGAAGCTGGTCCCAAACTTCCTGGATATCTCGATAAGGAAGGGGCTCATGATCGCCGCCCAGGCCAGGAAATAAAAGCCAGACAGTGCAAGCATCCTAATGGCGAAATCCAGAGGGTCGATGTTGCCGTCCAGTATTATGTAGATGGGAATGATGGAGTAGACTGCGACGATCAGGGCGACGAA
>JACXTO010000108.1 GCA_016919565.1 Methanomassiliicoccaceae archaeon
CTTGTCAGAGGTGTTGCGCACCAGTGCCACCATGGTCTGCTTCAGGAGATTTCGGTCGACCGTTCCATCGGGTTTGATGGCTTCCAGATAGTTCGTTTCATAGGGATACTCGCCTTTAATTGATAGTCTATCGAGGCGCATCGGCATCTCCTCGGAGACGATCCGGACCAGGTTCTTCTTGACCAATGCGAACAGGATCATAGTGGCCACCATCTCGATCGGCCGTTCCAAGACCACTGCCGCCTCCACCGCGGTCAGGTCGCGCCTCGGGCCGGCCCCGATGACGTCCAACTTCGGTTCGAAATAGTCCGACGCTGCTCTCCTGGACCTGCCAATACTGCCGGCGATGATCACCGCGATGATGAAGGCTACGAACAATAGAGGTGCCAGTAGCACCAGCAGCTCGAAAATGTCGCCAAGGATGTCGGGTCCAGGCGGCTCAAAGAACTGGTCGACATATTGGCTCGGGAACGCCGCGCCCACGTCGTGCGAACCGCTTGCCTGGTCGTTCTGATTGACCGACGTCCTCGTCCAGGTCGCCACCGCCAGGCCGAGCGTGCCATTGATCTCGATGGTGTCCCAGGGGTTGCTCTCCAGCCACATGGCCTGGGAGAGGTTCAAGAAGCCCTGCGGGAACACGATCTTCGAGACCAACAGGCCGGTGTTCCCCACCTGGAAGCTCGGATCGAACCAAGTTGGACGGAAACTGACGCCCACAGAGTCATTGGCCAGGACATTCCTGTATACCATGTGGGGATTGTTCACCGCGAAATCCAGTTGGAAGGCGCGAGCGCTCTGGATGGCGGAGATGGTCGAGCTCGTGAACTCGACGGCTATTCCTGGATCAACGTACGGCGAGGGCCATATAGATGAAGGGGCGTGCTCGATGCCGCCGACGGTAATAATGGCGGAAGCCGAGGAGAGGTCATAATCGGAGTTCGGCATCCCGATGTCGACCCCGTCCAGGAAGTCCACGTTCGAAAATGAGAACAGGTAATGGATATCGATGCTCCCGTCCTTCAATATCGTCACCTCGACCCGCTCCTCATCCAGCGAGAAGGAGTAGTCCTGCGCGCTGCATTCCATGGCCAGAGGAGCGCCGATTGCGCTGAAGACCATGAGGATCTGCATCGCGGCCAAGAGCGTGCAGGCGAGGATCCTGGTGAACTTGAAACGGGTCGTCTTCAATTCCTCACCCATCACCATTTTGGCGCCTCTTCCAGCGCCGCGACCGCGCCGCAGTAGGGGCAAGTCATCATCACTCCGCCCTGGATCACCTTCAGATTCTTGTCCGTCAAAGGCGCCCCGCAGGACCTGCAACGCAGTTGCTTCTCCGTTAGCTCGCCAGAGCCCTCCATCTTCACCTGGAACGTCTGGTTGACCACCGACGGCTTGGCCGCCTCGATCTTGGTCGTTCGGTAGGAGAGGAAGAGCAGTATCCCCGCAATCACGACGAAGACCGCTCCGATGACGATGTTCTCCATGCCAGACGCAATGATGAATATCATGCCGAGCAGGATCATGAATATGGCCAGGAAGATTAGGGCGCCCGTCAGGAACTTGTTCAAATCCTCACCTTCCAGATAGATGCGATGTTCTGCTCATAAATTTGATTGATGCCGCATTGCCTTTTCAATCCTGATGAACAGCCGATCATATGGCACGACTCAGCGGTAGAACAGCATTCTGAACTGCTCCGGGTTCTTGATCGGACCGAGAGCGTCCTTGGCCGTTCCAATGTATCTGTTTATGAGCGCCTGGCCCTTCTCAAAGCCCTTGTTCTCGTGGATCATCCCGATCAGCTGATCGAGCTCCTCGTCCGTGATCTGGTCCTGTTCTGGTTTGGCCCAGAAATCCCGCAGCATGGCACGCACCCTTTCATCCTTAAGCGAGTAGAGGACCGGTAGCGGAAGGCTCTCCCGGGTCAGCCTGGAGCGGCATTCCACCAGATCGTTGAAGGTGTCCACGATGTCGTCCCTTATTATGCAGATCATTCCCAGGCAGCGGCCGAAGGTTCCGAGGGCTTCGATCTCCCTCTCGCTCCCCCCTCCGATTATCGCGCCCACTCTGGTATACGATTCCACATCTGCACCTTTCATGCGGACGATGCGAAGATAGCTTCGAGGTGTCGAATCGAGGTTCCTTATAAAGCGGAGTTCCTCCATCTCCGCCGATCCAAGCTCGAAGAGGCCGTCCTGGATCACCCTCACAGCTTTGCTGGCGACCTTGGCCGGCACCCCAGGCATATTGGATAGTTGGATCAGGCCCTCGATCATCAGGGCATCCCCCGCAAGCAGGGACGCCTCCATTCCGAACATCCCCTGGATGCTCTTCATGCCCTTCTCGCTCATGACGAACGAGCGATCGATGATGTCGTCGTGAAGGTCGAAAGCGCCACCGGCGAGGACCAGCCCTTTTGCTGCCGATCGCACGGACTTCACATCGCCGCCGACTGCCTGGCAGGCCATGACCATCAGCGCCGCCCGGGTGTAATCGGTCCATCTGCGGGAGAATCTCCTCAAAACCTTCTTGGCCATCGGCGAGGGAATGCGCCTCTCGAAAAGGTCATCGAATGCCTCTTTGACGATCGGCTCGCCCAGTGTCCGGAGGATCTGCGTGGCGTCCTGCATCAATACCGCAGACGTATCCGTATTCATGATTATATGGATGAGTGGCGACATTTCCGGCACGCATCATCAATCGGACACGCGGTCCGAATGAGTTTTAAGGCGCTCGAAACGCGTGAAAATTACCGATTTTTCTAGCTTTTTAGGGTCTGCCAGATGCCAGAATTATTTAGTATATTATAATACCAAAAAGTTTATCTATTATCATTATCCATAATGATAACACTTCCCTTGTGAGGGCTTGGGAAGCTAACGGAGGGGGAATAAATGAGGAAGACCAAGAAGGTCAACGTCATGTCAACAAGCGCCGTGCTCTGGAAACTATAGACCAGAATATCCTATCGGCGATTGGACGGTCTTGCAGGTCAAGACCGAATAAACCCTTTATTTTTCCATCTTTTCTTTCCGCTAATTCAACAGCGAATCTCGTGGATCTTACTGGGCGAGCAGATCAGACCGAGACCACGTTGAACTCTCTCTCCAAGTAGGCCATTTTCTGGCTGTCAATGGTATCTGGGTCCAATGAAATGATTAAAGTGGAATTAGTCATGATGATCTCATCTCGCAGGTCGAACAGCATCCTCATCACCTTGTCAGGGTCATTGTTCTCCAATATGTATTCTAGGCTATCGATGATGACCGCTGCTTTCTCCCCTTGGCGCAGGAACTCGTTCACCGCATGCTTCAGAATGGAAATGTTGGAAGGCTCGATACGGTTCGGACCTGGCTGTCTGGCCAACCATATTACCGGTGTTTTTTCCAATCTATACTCCTCTCGAACTATATCTGGATGAGAGCGGGTAATGATCAGCCCTACTCTCTTGTCTGCCAACAGTGACAGGAAGACTCGGTAGGATCTCTCTGGCCTTTTCTCTTTGATCAAGATCAGATTGCGCTCCTTCAGCTTCTCCATATCAACCATCTTGATCGGCTTGACGAAAGTCTCCTTCACCTGAGAGGGGAGGAACAACCGATATCTCAGTATGCCGTAGGCCAGAACGCTGGCAAGCACCAAGAAACCGGGTGAGAGGGTGAACGGTATCAAGATATCCAGGCTTTCCAGGCCCTGCAAGAAGAAGGCGTATACTGCTGGCGAGGCGACGCTTAGAGTCAGCAGGCGGCTCTGTTTCCTGGTCCGATCCCATTTCACTCCCTTGCACGTCCGATTGATCATCACGACCGTGATGAAAATGTAAGTCAGGATCATGCCAGTCCAAATAAAGAATGCAAGCGAGTTGCTAGTATCCCATCCTCCTTCCGCGCGTGGGGTCACATCAGCTGACATTGTGGCGATGGCGGCGGAGAGGACGGCAATTATCGTCAGCATGATCTCTTTGTCGCGGAACCAACCACTAAAACGCTCGTAAGGCAAGTAAGAGGCCAAATACAGGATGCTGGCGAAGAGCAAGACGACCGTAAAAAGCATACCTCGGCCCAACCATAGCGCGGTATTGTAATCGCTCGCATAGAACAAGCTACAGTCCAGCATAGCTCCAATCAGGAACAGCGACATCGTAAGAAGGAAGCTTTTCGACGTAGGGAGGTCTGGACTCTGGCGATAGACATAGATGCCTAGGGCTATGCCTATGCCTCCAGCTATAGGGGAGATCAAGCCCAAGGTTATCAGTTCCATAAGTCCTCGCCACGTGAATTAACAAAAAGGTACTTTAAAAAGGGCTCTCGGCTGATTTGCAACATTGATAACCAGTTTCTTGCCGAGCCAGTATGTTTCATGCGTCTAATTCGGATGGGAAATGACAATAAGGCGTTCAGATCGTTCTTCAACCGATCGAAATAGCCATAAAGTCGACGATTTGAAAAATTATGCTGCGGTCCGATCGGACCGCATCGACGAAGCAAATAATGATCAGACCTATTCTGTCGGCTTGCCGTCATAATGCTCTTCTTGAGCCATCGCGTCAGCCTTGGTGTGCCGTACCACTTTGTCCTGGTGCTCAGGCGGCGAGTATATTGTGTAGAGCTTAAGAGCCTGTTTCTTTGAGGTGTTGATGACGTTATGCCTCGCCCCAGATGGAACGACCACTGCGAATCCGTCCTTGACGTCATGTTCGACGCCGTCTATGACGACAGCCCCCTCCCCCTTCTCGAAACGGAAGAATTGGTCGACGTCATCGTGGGTTTCCTCCCCGATCTCCTCACCCGGCTTCAGGCTCATGAGCACAAGCTGGCTGAATTTCCCGGTGTATAAGACCCGACGGAAATCAGAGTTATTCTCGGTTTCCTTCTCGATATTCCCAACGAACCCCTTTTTAGTTTTCATTCTGAGACCTCTTAACCTTTACTTCACTTAATCTAGTAGGCAGGTATTACCCTTTTCCCTCTATCCAATCTTCGAATGCTGGTGCCTTCTCTGGGTCCGCATCCTTCAATGTGGCACTGGACCTGGTAAGGGAGACTAGATGCTTAGCGCTCTCCTCTTCGACTCGATATGGTCCCACATTATCGCAGCAGCCTTCCGCGGATCTGGCTCTACCCAGAACCTGGCATTGACCACGCCCTCGAGGTCCTGGGTCAGGAGCTTGACGACATTGGGGCTGCCCTCGATCCTCGGCATTACCCCCAGCACCACACTTATGCCAGAACCAACGAAGTAGGTGGCGATGGTTTCGGCCTTCGACGAGTACCACTCAGGGGCTGCGCCTACCACTGGGAGCTGGTCCATCCGAACCCCTGCTAAATTTGCTAGGTCCGCGACGAGGTTGAGTATCCTGGCGTTGTCGACGCAAGAGCCCATATGCAGCACCGGCGGGATTCCGAGCGAACCGCACACCTCCTTCAGCCCTTTCCCTGCGCCCTCGATCGCCTTCGGTTGCATCAGCCCTGCCTTGGCGCATGCGATGCTGGCACAACCTGTCTCAACGACCAGCACATCGCGTTTTATCAGTTCCCTCGCCAAGCCAACATGGCCGGAATCGTGCTTCACCTTGGGGTTGTTGCAGCCGACGATGCCTGCGCATCCTCGTATCTTTCCTGCCAGGACCGCGTCCAGTAGCGGTTTCAGGCTTCCGCCCAATGCTTTCTTCACAGCTTCCACGGAAAAGCCAACCATCGCCTCCACCGGCTTGTCTGGGATGAGGACCCGATTCTGGTCGCGGTTGGGATAGTTGTCGATCGCCAATTGCACGATCTTCTTCGCCTGATCGAAGCTGTTCTCCGGCGTTATCTCGTAATGATGTCCGCCAGATATCCTGGCCTTGGGCGAGGTCGTTACCACCTTGGTATGATAGCAAGCGGCGGTGTTGGGCAGCGAGGGGAAGATGCACTGATAATCGACCACCATGACCTCCAGGGCGCCAGTAGTGATCACCAGCTCCTGGTCGAGATGGTTCCCAGCCTGAGGGACGCCTTTGCGCATCAGCAATTCATTCCCGGTGCAGCAGAGGCCGACAAGGTTTATGCCCTTCGCACCGGCCGCCTTCGCCTTGCTCACAAGCTCCGGCAGCGCGGCTGCCTTCACGATCATCTCCGATAGGATGGGGTTGTGGCCATGTAGTGAAATGTTGATATGGTCCGCCTTCAGCACTCCCAGGTTTACCTTCGATGTTTTAATGTCTGGGGTGCCGAACAGCACGTCCGAGATCTCGGTGGCCATCATCGAGCCGCCCCAACCATCGCCCAAAGATGCTCTGACGCCATGGGTGAGAAAGTCCGGGTAATAGGCGCCGACTCCCATGTGGACCCGGTGCATTGCCTCCACTATCTCTCGGTCGATGCCTCGTGGCAGCAGTCCCTTCTGAACCCAGATATCCATGGTCCCCTTTGGAGCTCTTTTCGCCATTTGCAGCGAGCCTTTCAGCGTACCGAACTCATCAAGCATGGCCAGCGAGAGCAGTTCGGCGACCTTCATCTCAGGCAAGGCGGTATCGATGCCATACTCCTTGGCCAGGGACATGAGCTTGGCCTTGTCCACAATTGAATAATTGGACGATTCTCCCCGCGCCGTCTTCAGGAGTGTTTCGACAACATCCCTTCCGTGATCGGAATGTGCGGCGGCACCGGTGGCCAAGTGCTCGAGGAGGTTCCGGGCGACCATCAGGTCGGCGTCGGCTCCACAGACGCCCCTGGTCCGGTCCCCGCCCATCAGGCGACATGGCCCCATCGAGCATCTTTGGCATGAGACACCGGTCGAACAGAACTTGCATTGCGGTAGCTGCTTCTCCAAGCGGTCCCATACCGTCTCGACCCCATCGAGCATGGCTTTCTGCAGCACCAACTTGGACGATGCATCGAGCGTTCGTTCCTCAATCTTCTTCTCCACGATCTCCGGAGTGCTCTCCTTGGCGGGTCTCCTGATGCACTCGACGGCAATGATCTCCATTCCTCCATCGTTGGCCATGATTGCTCGCCTCTATAGGTGAAAATGCTTGTGTGGCGGATGTATAACAACGTTTCGAATCCTCATGCGACGATTGCAGGGAGCCGCTCAAGAACGATGCGTTGCATTGGCTCGTATGAAAGAGTGGAATAAGGCGATTGGGAGGGGGCTTGTGGTATTTTGGCGCATCGGGGGACATCATTATATCTAACGAGGTAGGCTTTTATTCAACGGTGAGAGAGTGGTAACTCCCCAGAGAAGGAAGAAAGAGATCGAGGCAGCGCCTGAGGATGACAGCCTGATCGACGCCGAGGAACCTAAGACAGAGGACATTTACCAGGATGACCAAAGAGATGAGATGCTCGAGGATGATGAGATAACGGCGGCCGAGGACGGGTTCATGCGGGGCAGGGACATGACAATGAAGGAAATGGAGGAAGAGGGGAAGGAGCGCCGCAAGCCGATAATCCACGCCGACGGGAAGTCAGTGAGCCTGAGCGAGCAGCAATACGAGGAGGACTGAGGGGCCAGGCTCCATTATGCCAGGACCGAACTGGAAAACACTTTCACGCCACACTCGATTAGGGTGCCTTGTCCAGCGAAATGACGAGCTTCCTATAAGCGGACGTTCGGTCTCATTCTGTGGCTCACCCCTGCTCAATACGCCAAGAGAGGCCGCTGGGTGAATTCCATTGGGTTTATTTCCCGTCTCAATTACTCCGATTGCTGAATCACTGAGGGCGGCTTGGCTTCTCAGGCCGCCTCATCCGTCCCAGGTAGTGCCTCAAGCGGGGGGCGTTCTGTTCGTAGTGTATCCTCATTGACGGGAAGAAATACCGCGAATGCTTGATCATGACCACCGTTCCCGTGGCGATCTTACCCAAAGAGTTCTTTTCCAGGCCGACCACAATGTTTCCTCTGGAACGGATCGCTTCCAGGAACGATTCCGGGTCCTCGGCGTTCGCGCAAGTGACGACATTCCCGAGATCGCTCAGCATATGCCCATCGGTACCGCCAGTGAAGCATTTCTTCTCGTCTGTGGCGAGCTTCACCGCCCTCAGGTTGAGAGAGCGTGTCATCCCCCCGCATATTACTTCGACACCGTCGAAGCGTTTTGACAGTTCAATCGGAAGGTATTCGTAATCAATGCATTTTTGCAGCCCCTTGTTGAAGAGCAAATACCCATAGGGGTGTGCCGCAATGACCAGGCAGCTATATCCTTCGCTGGAATCCACTATGTTCTCAGTCCTAAGGTCGGTCGCAAGCCAGGGGCTCTTACGCTTGTGTTTCTCGATATGGTGATGATAATAATGCTTCAGATCGTCGTGCGAATTGAAGTAGATCAGGACATGCGGACCATCGGCTGCGCTTACCTCGATTCCCGGAACGATGAACGCGGCATGTTCCGTCTCCGAGGCGTGAATGCTCCCGCTGATCGCGTTGTGGTCCGTGACGGCCAGTCCGATCCCCATCCTTTTCGCCTTCCGGACGGCGTCGTGGACGGTCACGTGGCCATCGGAATGATCTGTATGAAAATGCATATCGACGCACGTGCATCCTC
>JACXTO010000109.1 GCA_016919565.1 Methanomassiliicoccaceae archaeon
ATCGACAAGCCGAGCATATCATACAAGGAGATCGGTGGACTGGATGACCAGATCCTTGAGGTTCGGGAGGCAGTGGAGGATCCACTTCTTCGCCCGGAGTTATATAAGAAGGTAGGGATCGATCCGCCGAAAGGAGTGCTGCTCGTCGGCCCACCAGGAACTGGGAAGACGCTCATCGCCAAGGCGGTGGCGCACCAGACCAACGCCACATTCATTCGTTTCGTCGGATCGGAGCTAGTCCAGAAATACATCGGCGAAGGAGCGCGCTTGGTCAGGGAGCTCTTCGAATTGGCCAAGGAGAAGGCGCCGAGCATCGTGTTCATCGATGAGCTGGATTCCATCGGCGCCAAGCGCCTAGAGGTTGCTACCTCCGGCGATCGTGAGGTGCAGCGCACGCTCATGCAGCTGCTTGCAGAGCTTGATGGCTTCAACCCCATCGGCGACGTGAAGATCATTGGGGCGACGAACCGTCCGGACATCCTTGACGAGGCACTCCTTAGGCCAGGACGATTCGACCGGATAATCGAGATACCGATCCCCAACTACGAGGGCAGGGCCGAGATATTCAAGATCCACATGTCCAGGATGAACATCGAGCTGGGAATCAACCCAATGGAGCTGGCGGTGAAGTCTGAGAACGCCACCGGGGCGGACATCAAATCCATCTGCACGGAGGCGGGGATGTTCGCCATCCGCGACAACCGGGACACGGTCAGCCTCTGCGACTTCGAGCGCGCCATCGGGAAGGTACTCGACACCGATACTCCAAAATGCACTGAAGCCGGTGTGATGTTCGCTTGAGTGGACCGCTCTAACTGATATCCAGGCGGTTTGCTCGAGAGACATCAATCATTTCGCTTTCATTTGACATCTTCATGAGAAATTGTCTTGAAAGCGCGTTTCGGAACGGTCATCTCGAACCTGGCACCTTTGCCTGGCGTCCCGTTCTCCTTTATGGTAATTCCCGTAATTGCCAGGATCTCCCTTGATAGGAAGAGCCCGAGCCCTGAACCCTTGCCAAATCCCTTTTCAAAGATCTTTTCCTTAAACTCCGCCTCGATACCTTTTCCATTGTCCTCATAGACTATCAGAACGGCATCCTTCCGATCGATACAATCGATATTCGCTTCGGTCACGCCGCCGCCGTGCTTGATGCTATTGGCCATGAGATTATGGAAAACTTTTCCCAGCATCGGGTCCGCGAATATTCTCGAATCCTCGAGACATGTGCCAAGCCGCAAGTTCTTGATCTCCTTCGCTACAGGGAGATTAGGGATGATCTCAGCCAGGTTCTGCCATTGGGGTTTTAGCGTACCCATCTCCTGATAATCCCTTGTGAACTCGATCTGCCTCTGGATCTCAAGGACGGCGCGCTCGGCTTTCCTCAGGAGCTCCAGCCTGCTTTCTTCGGAATTGGCAGCCTTCTGCAATTCCAAATAGCCCAATGCTACCGTTACTTGGTTCAGCAGATCATGCCGAGTAATGCTGGAAAGCAGGTTGAGCTTGTTGTTGACTGCTAGTAATGAGTTCTCTGCTCTTTTTCTGTCCGTTATGTCCCGGATATTGCACTGAATGATCTTCGTGCCATTCACTTGATAAGTGTTGCTCACGAACTCGACATCAAAGAGGTTACCGCTCTTCGTTCTCAGAGGAATATCCTCGTATCTGACATACCCCGTCTTCTTCAAGGTCGCAAAGGCATTCCTCGACATCTCTTTGTCTTCGATGAATCCTAGCTCCCATAGCTGCTTGCCGATGAGATCGTCTAGTTGGAATTCGGTCATTGCTAGAATGAAGGGGTTGGCGTCGATTATCTTCCCAGACGCCTCGTCAATTATCAGTATTCCATCCTGAGCGGTCTCGAACAGTCTTCGATACCTTGACTCGGATGCATCTAAGCTTAATTCGGCCATATCGCGACCTTGGGCGCTACGAATATTAAGTGGAGGGTCTAGGTTAATCTACCTTTGCATTGGATGTAGAATCGGGTAATATCCATATTCCCATCAATTTCATCGGTGTTCATGCGGATGATCAAATGCCCTTGCAGTGTATTGAGGACTGTAAAAAAGGCAAACGACCGCGATGATCCGAAGCCCCTCTAAGAGCGGTTCCGCTTGAACAGGCCTATACGTTTCTTCTTCACTGCCTTGCCGTTGACCTCATCGGGGAGCTCACCCTCTTCGAAATCTTCCTCGATCACCAATGGCCCGATATAATCGCACTTATGGCAATGATAAATCCCGGTGATGCCGCCCATCTCGTAGTAGATCTCGGTCGAGCCGCAATCCGGACAGAACAGTATCTTGCCCACGCCAGGAAATCCGAATCGCCGTTTAATATGCTTTGGTAGGGTCAATCGCTCCTGATGTCCTCTCCGCCCTCCATCGATTGTTGGATGGCGTTGTAGACATCCTCGATGCCTGAGGGTACCTGTGCCGACACAGGCGTGATCTCGCGATACATCCCGACGCTCTCCATCGCCTTCAAGAGCTCAACGCTCTGCACCGTGCTCGCGCTCATGTCCTTCTCCGTAAGCGCGCCGTAGAGAGCGTCCGGGTCCTTCGACCAGTTCATGACCGCCTCGAGCTCGGTCTCGCTCATGAGGTCGGACTTGGAGAGCACGTTCAGGAATGGGACGTTGAAACGGAAATGGGTCACCGCCGCAAGCATTAGGGTGGATATGAAGCCGTTCGGTGTCTTCGCCAACGCCGGGTCGGACAGAAAAACAAGGAATGAGTCCTCCCTGCCAAGGGTGTCGACGATCATGCTGCTGGACTGGCGGAATGCGAACAGCTCCATCTGGCCCGGTGTGTCGATCAGCGCGTAAGGCGTCTTGAAGGTCTCCATCGTCTCCGCCAGCTCCTTGGCGTTCAGTGCCATCATGTCCGCGCAGACGATCTGAGCGCCGTTGGGGCCGAGGCCGTAGTCGCGCATCACCTCGCCGACCCGGACCCAGTCGCGGATGTCCACGTCCGGTTCGTAAGGCATGAACTCCACCCCTGGATCGAGGTTGACGGTGATGCAGTCCAGGCCTTGGAGCGTCATCCATTCCTGAAAGGCGCTCACCAATGACGACTTTCCGCTTCCGGCGGTCCCGATGAAGTAGATGTTGCGCATTTGCGATCAGCTCAAGCTGATGATTGGGAGGTCGGCTTCGATAATCAGCCTTTCGGTCCTGTCCCGCGAAAGCTATTCCGTATCGTCGTCGATCTGCTCGCTCTTGGGAAGAGCGGAGAGCGGCATGACCTCGACCTTCTTGTAGATCTCCCAGGGCTTGACCTGCGTTCCGTCCTTGCGCAGCAGCACATCGTCCACGGAGATTCCGAAGAGCCTCTCGTTCTCCCTCAGGTACGGCAGTATCGTCTCCCAGTCCTTCTCGGCCAGCGGCACGATCCTTCCCCCGTTCAACTGGTCGTCGCCCACCTTTCCCTTCGGGTCGCGCACGTAGATCGCGCCTCCGGAGGCGAGGGAGAAGAGGTTGGCGCCCGGATAAGGCTCGGGAAGATCGAACGCCTTGCCGTTCCCATCGAATCCCAGGGCGTTAAGGATGACGAAGCCTCCGCCGTTCAGCGGATCTCCCGCCATGAACGATTCCGCCAGGTAGTCCAGGCAGGTGCCGTTGATGACCACCCGCGGCTTCCCCACGGCGTTGATGAGCGGCCGTCCCGCGGCGTTGCCGAGGATGTAGACCTCGCCGCCCTTCGCCCCGTACATGAACGTTTGCCCGACGTCCCCGTGGACCACCAGCTTGCCTGAGTTGATGATCTGGCCTATCTGGTCCTGGGCGTTGTTGTGCACGGTGATCGATGCGCCGTCCAGACCGGAAGCGAGATAGTCGCCGGTGCTGCCATAGGCCTCGATGTCCACCCCGGCCGACCTCGGCCCGAGGCCGCAGCCGAAGAAGCGTTGACCATGAGTCCCGATGACGATGATGCGCTTCCAGCCCTGTTCCGCCGCACGGCAGATGAGATGCGAGACGCCGTCCACGCCCTCCATGGGAAAGCCCTCGCTGTCGATGACCAATGCCTTCTCGCCCGGCTTCGGCCCCCGGATCTGGCTGCGCCATCCCTGGTCCACCAGGAGATATCCGTTGCCCGATGAGGCGCGTAGCAGGGAGCTTGCTCCCTGGTTCAGCAGGGACAGCAGCCGGCTCCGGCGAAGCTTGCCGGTGGGATAGCGCCGGTCCATAGCGAGCGTTAGAAGTGCCAGTCTCTTTTCCACGTCCTCCGCGCTCGATCCCTTCGAGGAAAGGGAGGAGATGGCGTTCATCGCCTCCTTGGCGCTGGCGCGAACGACGGCCTCCTTCCATACGCCAAATCCATCTTGCACTCCGCTGGCGAGCATGCGGTCCGCGATATCGGATGATGCATGATCTGGCAGCTTGCCGGACATGACGGCGTCCTCCTGCCTGTCGTACCCGTCGCCCGGGATGGTGACCCGCGCGCCGAACTTGTTGGTGCAGACCAGCTCCCTTCCCTTTCCGGGCATCTCCGCGCCCAGGGTGAAGACGAACGCGCCGCCGTCCGTGTGGCTCCCGCCCCTGGCGTTCCAGTACATGTCCGCCCGCTGCGGCACCGACTTGAACTCCTTGGACAGGCTGGCCAGCGATGAGTCGATGGCCTGCTTCTCGGAGGCGATCAGGCCGACCTGCACCTCGCCCTCGACGAGAGCGAAGACCTGCGGCCGCAGCATCGACGTGTCCGTGATCCCGAGGAGCTGCAGCCGGTCGTTGTAAAAGTCGTTGCGGCTGATGATGAAGAACCACGGCCCGTCCGGCGAACGCTGCAGATGCGTCGACTGGATCGCACGATAGATCTTCTGCTTCTCCTCGGAAAGCAGGTGGAAGTCCCTCTCGGTGGTCGGCGCCAGCGCCTCGAGGATGTACTCCAGCGGATAGCCGTAGGCGCGGTTGAGCAGGTCGAACAGCAGAACCGAGACCTCGGTGTCGGTCATGAAGAGAGGCGTGATGCCCTTCTGCCCCAGGTATTCGGTGACGGAATAATAGTTGGCGAAGTCGCCGTTGTGCACCAGCGCCTCGTCCAGGCCCATGAACGGGTGCGCCCCGCCCGGGTGCCATACCCGGCCCTTGGTCGGATACCTCTGATGCCCGATCCACATGTGCGCCTGGAAGTCCTCCAGCTTGTAGTAGTGGATGACGTCCTCAGCGTAGCCGACGATCTTCATGATGAGCATGTTCCTACCGTGGGACATGACGAATGCCGACATCGCCACGCCGGCGTAGAACTTCTTGTTGATCCTGAAGCTGGTCTGATAGACCAGTTCGTCCTCGGCATGCCTCCGGTCGACGTCGTTGAGCGCGTTCTCCAGCATGAAATGGTCCAGGACCTCCTTCTTCGCCCGGCAGAAGTAGCGATACACCACCGGAGGAGTGACCTCCAACCGCGCGAGCAATGCGGCATCGTCGCTACTGGCGACGCGGCTCGTGGCATGAACGTCGTAGGTGGCGTGGATGAACTCCTTCTCCAGCTCTTCCCTGACGTCCTCCTTGAGGTAGGCCACCTGCACCAGATAGTCCTGCTCAAGGGTCTTCTTGTCCACTCCTAACTGCTCAGGCACCAGGCCGACGGCGGATATGCCGCCGCCCTTGCCGTTCCCGCGGTTGTGCATCTGCTGCAATGGCGATAGTATGTGCGATCCCCGGATGGGACGGGAGGCGACCAGCCCGACAACGCCGCAGCCACCCTCGGCCTCCTGCGGGATGTACTTGAACGGCGTCTCCTGCAGCTTCCTTCTTGAGTCCAGTAACTTCTTGGCATGGTTCATGGCAGCAGCCTCCCGGGAGTGCCCTCGTATCGGAGCAGGTCGACCCGGCCCCTGAGCTGCCTGATGTCGTTCATCTCGAATGTGAAGAGCAGTTCCTGCCATTGCAGCTGCCAGGCGCGATAGAGGTTGGTCAGCCTGCGGGCCAGGACCGGTATCTGGTTCAGCTGCTCCAGCTCCTTGTCAGTCGTAGCGATTCCGCGGGGGCAGCCGCGACCGCTCTCGCAGTTGGCGCAGCGCACGCAGCCCAGGGCCACCATCTCGGCGGTGCCGATGACGACCCCGTCGGCGCCTAAGGCGATAGCTTTAGCGACATCCATGGCGGTGCGCATGCCGCCGCTGGCGATGAGCGTCACCTCCTCCCTGATGCCCTCCTTCTCCAGGAAGCGGTGCACCTTCGGGATGGCGTACTCTATCGGCATGGCGATGTTCTTCTTGGCGATCTCCGGCGCCGCGCCGGTGCCACCGTAGCCGCCGTCCAAGTGGACGATGTGCGCTCCGGCGAAATAGGAGCCGACCGCCACCATCTCCACGTCGTTGGGCGTGGATACCTTCACAGACAGCAGCGCATTCGGGTTCACGGACGATATCCAGTCGAGATGCTTCTTGTGGTCCTCGACCGAATAGACCGAATGGAACGGGAAGGGCGAGAACAGGTTTGTGAACGGAACCGCCTCCCTCATCCTTGCGACATCGGGCGTGTTCTTCTCGTGCAGCAGGTGACCGCCCAAACCTGGCTTCGCGCCCTG
>JACXTO010000110.1 GCA_016919565.1 Methanomassiliicoccaceae archaeon
CCCTGGCTTCCAACGCTGTCCTTGCCTTGGTTCCGGATTTGAAGGCCTCTTTCAACGCAGGCGCGCCGGAGGTCCTGCTTTCGATCACATTCTTCATGCTGCCCTTCGCGATATTCTCGCTTTTCACTGGGGCGCTATCGGACGTCCTCGGTCGGACGAAGGTGCTGAGGATCGGCTTCATTGTCTATGCCGTCGGCTGCATAGTGACGGCGCTATCGCCCGAACTGATCACGTTCTACGCCTCGAGGGCGGTCCAAGGCATTGGGTTCGCCTTCCTGCAGCCGGTGCTCGTCGCCCTCCTTGGCGACATCGTCCCAGGGGATAGGAAGGGGGTGGCGATGGGACTGTTCACCGGCGCCACGACCGCTGGCATCTCCTTCGGCCCGCTGATAGCTGGCATGTTCTCCATCGTTGATTGGCGCCTGACGTTCTGGTTCATCGCGATCCTCTCGTTCATTCTGGCGATCTTGCACAGGAGCAAGATCGGGGCCGCAAAAGGGACGGAGAAGGATTGGGTCAAGTCGGTGCTTGCCCGGATCGGCAGGGCATGGAGGCTTCGCCCGGTCGTCCTGCTCTCGATCACCGGTTTCATGCAGGTATTGTGCTACATAGGGAATCAGGCGTTCGTATCAAACAGGCTGTCGGAAGCTCCGCTCCTCATCACCAGCGAGATGATCGGTGTGATACTAGCAGTCGCAGGCCTGGTCGGGCTGCTGGGATCAAGGGTCGCTGGAGAGCTCGTGATGAGGATGGGGCTGTTCAGGAGCGCCGTGATCGGCTTTCTCATCATGGCCGCTTCGCTAACGCTGATGCTGTTCTCCGACACGGCGCTGCTTTATGCTGTAGCCTTGGCAATCTTCGCCGTCGGTTCGGCGATCGCTTGGGCATCGCAGCTGACGCTGGCGGTCGAATTGTCCCCGAGCATGAGGGGGACGGTCTCATCGCTCTTCACCAGCGCTGGATTTCTTGGCGGGTCCTTGGCGGCGGTCGTGCTTTCCGCTCCGTATCTGGCATGGGGGATCGGGGCCGTCAACCTCGCCTGCATCCTGCTGTGCGGCATCATGGTGGTGACGATGAGGATGGCCTCGTCCGGAAGAAGATAAGCAAAGACCTCGGGGCCTGAGCCATCCCTGAATTAGGAGAGGTCATTTTGGACATGGACCTCGATAACGATGGCATCGACCAATCGGGTGGACCTCATTGAATCGGATGCGATTGCTTTGGGGTTGCACTATGCAGTCAATCGCCCTATCAAATGGGTCGGATGTGATTCGGTGATCGTCGCTCGGATCACGCTGCCCAAAGGGATCCTTCCAGGGACGACGATCTGAACGTAAGCATGGTCCCTGCAGATCGTCGTGTCATTCTTCCCGCGTTCTGAGGCCACCGCTTCAATGCAATCCCCGATCAGTTTGGAATTGATCTCCGAGGCTATCTCGAACCTTAGCTTGGCGATCTCCCTGGACCGGTCCTTGGCGATACGGCTGACCACCTGCTCGGCCATAGATCCGGCCTCGGTCCCGGGCCTGCTCGAGAAGCGCGTGACATTGACGATGTTCGGCTTGACCCTTTGCAGCATCTCTAGCGTCTCGATATGGTCCTGATCCTTTTCGCCAGGGAACCCACAAATGACATCGGTCGACAGGGTAAGCCTCGGCACAGCCTTCCTGATCTCCTCGACTTGTCCCTCGAACTCACTGACGTCGTATTGCCTGCCCATCGCCTTCAGTAGCCGATCGCTTCCCGTTTGAACGGGGAGGTGGAGGAATTTGAATATCTTCCTGTGCTGGATCGCTTTAGCGATGTCGTCTTCCTGCCCTCTAAGGGAGTCGGGATTCATCATGCCTATCCGGATCCTGAAGTCTCCATCTATATGGCAGAGGCGATCGAGCAATTCGCTCAGGCTGCCACCGGAATCCTTTCCATAGCATGCCGTATCCTGGGCTGTTACGAACAGTTCCTTCGCTCCTTCTTTGACGGCGCTTTCGGCGAGCCGAGTAAGTTCTGCCAACGGATAGCTCCTCAAGCGCCCTCTTGCCAGCCGGGTGATGCAATAACTGCAGTGCCCCATGCAGCCTTGGGCAATTGGCAGGATGAAGGTGGTGCCAGAAACGTAATGGATTTGTTGCGAGTCCCCGGTGCCGAAGCGCCCAGCGACCCTTTCTGAAAATGAAGCATAATCGGAAGGGGGGAGAAGGATGGCATCGGGAAACTCACTCATTACGTCCTTCCCTTGCACCGAAGCCATGCATCCAGTCACTATGAGCTTCTTCCCCTCATCCTGCAATCCCCTCATCCGCTTCATGATCTTTAGCTCGGTCGCCTTGATCACGACGCATGTGTTGACCACGACGATCTCCGCCTCGTCTGCGGTCGCGGCGATGGAGTGACCCATCGAGACTAGCTTTTGCTGCATATCCTGGCCTTCGCCTTGTTTCATGGTGCAGCCATAGGTCTCCACGAAGAAGCGCACGCTTTTACAAATCCCGTTCCGATATTTATGCTTGTCAGATTTCTAACGACGATTCGAAAGAAATACCTGAATGTCGGAAATTTTATAACAAGGTTTATCTCTGTTTCACTATCTTGAATGATGCAATATCGCCGGTGGCATAATGGGCTATAAGAAATTACTAGTATTGACCGGAATCGCTTTGGCTGTTGTGCTCTTCACGGCGTTCGTTATCGTCCCCAATCTTGGCAACGGTCAGCAAACCAGCTTCAATGTTGTGGAAGTCTATATCACCACCTGGGACCTTAACAAGACCGTCGAAACGCAAGGCATCGACATCAAATTCAAGATATCGATCGATTTGAATGGCGATGGTATCTTCGAGATTGAGAAGCTGAGCCAGAAATTCAATGACACAACGGTCGAGGTTGCCCCTTTCAAGCTGGGAGGCCCGATAGCTTCAACGATCACGTCCTTCAAGTTCAAGGTCGAGGTGTTTAAAGTTACCGAAAGTGAGGCCTTAGAGCAGATGTACTACACTGAAAATGCCACAACACCAGTTAACGATGGTATCAATTATTTTGAAGAATCGGAATCATGGAGCCA
>JACXTO010000111.1 GCA_016919565.1 Methanomassiliicoccaceae archaeon
AAGTTGGGGGTCACGACGGCAGAGATGTCATTCTCGGCCACCAATCCCTCGAAGCGCTTCAGGAAGTCCTCTGAAAGGCCTGTCGTGCCAACGACGCAATTGACGCCAAGGCCCGGGACGCGCAGCAGGTTCTGCTCCGCGGCTGAAGCGCTCGTCGCATCCAGATAGACGTCGGCATTGGCGAGCGCCTCGGCGATATGGTCCGTTCCGAAGGCAAGGACGCCCGGCGCGATCTCCCCTCCCGCGTGCCCTCCTGCCTGGGAAACGATGCCGGCCACAAGCTGCATGTCCTTCTGCTGCCTGACGCTGTTGCATATCAAGGAGCCAAGGCGACCTGTCGCCCCTCCCACTACTACTCGTATCATTAGTCTCACCTCATCTGTCGTAGACGTCACTTGGGGACGAGTCCGATCTGGGCTAGGGTCTTCCTCAGGACCTCCAGGTTCGCTGGCTCCATTTCGCATAACGGGAGACGGAACGCTCCGGATGGTCTGCCCATCAGTCTCAACGCTGTCTTCGCCGGGATCGGATTGGTCTCGATGAACAGGTTGTTGAACAGGTCGAGCAAATGGAAATGCTGCTTCCTCGCCGCGGCCCAATCGCCGTCCATGGCGCTGTGGACCATGCCGCACACCTCCTTAGGCGCGACGTTCGAGGCCACGGAGATCACGCCATTTCCACCGAGGGACATCATCGGGAAGGTCATGGCATCGTCCCCTGACATGACGCTGAACCCCTTCGGCGCCTTGGCCAGGATCGCCATTATCTGTCCGATGTTGCCGCTGGCTTCCTTCACCCCGATGATGTTCGAGTGCTCGGCCAGCTTCAGAGCCGTGCCGGGCAATATGTTGGAGCCGGTCCGGCTCGGGACGTTGTAGATGATTATAGGTATTTCTGCAGCGTCCGCAATCGTCTCGTAATGCTTGATGATGCCTTTCTGCGTCGGCTTGTTGTAATAGGGCGAGATGGAGAGGATGGCCTTCGCTCCCATGTCCTTGGCGCCCTTGGTCAAATGGATGGCTTCCTGGGTCGAGTTGCTTCCCGCGCCCGCTATCACCTTGGCGCGCTTCACTTGGTCCAGAACGATCTCTATGACCCTCAAGTGCTCCTTGTGGCTCATCGTGGCGGATTCGCCCGTGGTTCCGCAGGGCACGATGTAATCGATGCCGGCCTTCTCCTGCAATGAGACCAGCTCCCGAAGCCCTTCCTCGTCAAGCTCTCCCTTCGGCTTGAAGGGGGTTACCAGCGCTGTCGCGCATCCCTGGATCATCTATTCACCTCCGAAATGCTCTTTCAGTATCAAGCGGGTCCGGGTCGACTGCACGTTGTCGAAACGGCGGATCCTCTCGATTATCTCGTTCAGTTGCGGCGAGGACGTGACGTCGATTATTGCAACGATGTCCTCCTCACCGGTGACTTCGAAAACCTCAGAGACTCCATCGAATTTCGCAATAGAGCTAGCGATCTCGGAGGTGTTGACGTTCACGTCTATCTTGACCTCGATGATGGCTTTCACGTTCTTGCTGCTGGTCTTGATGGTGAAGCTTTGAATGACCCCTTCTTCGAAGAGCTTCCGGACGCGGCTGCGGATGGTTCCCTCCGAGACCTTGAGCTCGTCGGCGATCTCCACAAATGGTCGTCTGGAATCCTTTTTCATTATCTCTATGATCCGTTCGTCGAGATGATCGATCATTAATTTCCCCCCTTTCGCGAGATATACTCACTTTTCGTATTCTTTCTAAGGATAAACGAAGAATATTATTTAACGTTTACGAGAACGCGCACCTACGAGAGAAATAAAGCCGGGAATCAACCAACGATCAGGTGACCTTCTTGACGAAGCTCAGCCAACGGCGTTCATCCTGGACCCGGTCCATCATCGCCTTCGCCAGAATCGGGGCGTTCGCGCCTTTGGCCTTTCGGATGTCGTCCACGCCCCGAAGCAGTCCGCAGATCTCGTCAAGGAGCATGTGAGCCTCCCCCTTCGTCATCTGCCTCTGCTGCAACTCCTTCTCCAGCTTCCGGGCCTTGGCGTCCAGCGCGTCCGCGAGGGCCATCGCTCCCTGGACATCCTCGGGGCTAGGGTTCTCCTTCATGACGAACTGGAAGATTACATCCCTCAGGGGGATCTTCTCGCCATCCAGCCACTCCTGCTCCGGAATGAACTTCCCGAGCCAGTATAGGAGGGAATGGAGCCGGCTGAGGATCTTATGGCGGTCATTCTCCGTCAGGGGGTTCCGGTCCGAGTCCCATTTGTCGGTCATATTGGCCGTTCACTTGTATGGGAACGATCTCAATGGCCCGCCGCCCAATATCGTCCCGCCCATGGATCGGGCACGGATGATCGCGCGCAGCGGTACATCGTCCACCTCGTTCTGGCTGCTCTTGTTGATTATCACGAGCATGAGGATGGGGTCCCCTCCCTCCGCTCGGATGTCCTTGATCGCTTCCTGCGCCGTCGCCCCGGTGGAGAGCACATCGTCGATGATGACCACCTTCTTCCCTTTCACGCTGGCATAGTTGCCGCTTATGGAGCCGCCCATCTTCCCCCGGTCTATCGAAGGCTTGTAGATCGCCAGCTCAACGTCAAGCATCTCCGACACGAAGGTCGCGAAGCTGACGCCGTTGACGGCGATGCCCATGACGACATCCACGTCCTTCTCGCCCTTGGAGACCTCCTCAACGATGATGTCCGCGAGCAGTTCGCTCATCATGGCGATGCGGCTTCCGAACACCCCGATACTGCGCCAGCCTATCTTGATGTCGCTCGGTGGGAGGGTGCTCTCCATCCCCTCCTCCAGTAGATAGCGCACGGTATCGATGGAAAGGTGCAGCTCGTCCCCAATCTCCCTCTCGTTCAAGCCCCTCTCTTTGTATTCGAGAGCCCTCTTGGCAAGCATCTTGACATCTACCATTTCATCACGAAATCAAAAACCATACTTCATGCCTTAATGATTTGCATTTCCAGTGCGGATGATGCTGGACGCACATCGAAGGTCCCTCCGGGAGGATGTAATAAGACGCGACTTTCTTTGCTGGTGCGGCAAATGGTCAGTCGCCCCGTCGCTCCAGACCCCTGACCAGCATCCATAAGTTCCGATTCACCGGCACGGATATGCCTCTCTCTCCAGCCCTCCGGACTATCTCGCCGGTGATCTCGTCGATCTCGGTGCGCTTCCCACGCTCCAGGTCCTGCAGCATGGACGAGCGGTTCAGTGCCGTCGCTCTCATGACCTCCCTCACCTTCGCGAACGGATCTCCGGCAGGCAATCGCACCCCGATTGCCTGGGCTACCGCCGCAGCCTCGCTGCATGCGAGCTGTGAGATACCGAGAACGCCCTCGCTGCTCAGGATCTCGCCATTCTGCCATTTCAGGATCGCCGTCAACGGGTTGATGGAAGCGTTGATGATCCCCTTCATCCACAGCTCCCCCTCGACGTTGGCATCCGACCTGGCTACGAACCCCGCCTGATCGAACAGGTCCGCCGCCTCCTTCGATAGCTCCGAGTTATGCGCGAGATGCCCGAACACGGTGTCCCCCTTTCCGGCATAGAGGACCCTCCCCGGTCCGATCAAGGTGGCGCCCATCGAAGTGGCGCCCATCACTGCCTTGTCTGGCAGTGCCTTCCTGAACTGATCCAGGTTGGTCAGCCCGTTCTGGAGGGAAATGACGAGACGCGCCTTCCTGGCCATTCTAGCCAGTGCCTCCAAGGCCGCTTCGGTATCATAGGCCTTCACCGTAACGAAAATGATCTCGGGCTGCGGGACATCCTCAAGGTCGACATGCGTTTCGACCGCGAAAGTCCCATCGACCAGCCCCTCGATCCTCAATCCGGATTCCTTGATCGCCAGGGCGTTCCCCGGCCTCACCACCAAGTGGACCTCATGCCGTTTCGACAGGAGGGCGCCGACCACGCTGCCGAGGGCTCCCGCCCCGAAGATCAGGATCCGCATGTTCTCCTAGCTCCTGTTCTCTTTCCTGGCGATCTCGCCGCAGCGGATATGGGCAAGGCGCAGAGGCTCCGGTACGCCCTTGATCATCAGCCTTTCGCAGATGTCTACCGCTGTTTCCAGCGATATCCTGTTCCCGACCGACACGTAGGTCTTCGTCCTGCCTTTGGGATGCAGTTGCCAACCGATCGAACGACCGTTCAGACTTACGGGTGCCCTGGATCCTTCTCCTTCCACCTTTCCTTGGAGCAAGCTCTTGGCCGCCCCGACGGTCGGGATATCCAGGCAGACGCCCACCTGGCAGGCGATGCCGAACCCTCTCGGGTGCAGGCGTCCTTGGCCGTCTATCAGGTAGACGGTGGTTCCATCATCGTCGATCAGATGCCTCAGCAGCGGCAGCTCGCGGTAGCCCAAGTATGACGGGATGTAAGGGAATCTTGCCTCGGCGCTGAAATCCCGCTCCTCCACCACCTTGAGGTCATCAAGCCTCATCTTGACCAAGCTGGCATGCCCGACCGCCCCTTGATAGGCGACGTCCAATCCCGCTATGAATTCCGGCCTGGAGAAATCGTCCTCATCCGAGATCAAGCCCCGCAATCTCTGCTGTTCCTCGGCCAGTTCCTTAAGTATCGGAGCGATCTTGAACGCCTTGAATCGCGCCCGCTCGAAGTCCTCTACCTGGCCGTCGGCGATCTTGACGCCCTCGGACCGCAGGAGGCTGATCTTCTTCTCCGCGCCCTTGCCATGACCGGCGTACCAGCCCGTCCTACCATCGCCATAGACGATCCGGTGGCAGGGCACCGTGAACGGCCTGGAGAAGTTGCTGGCGAGGACCGTCCCGACCGCCCTTGAGGCCTTGACGTCCCCCAATGCCTTTGCTATATCGCCATAGGTGGAGACCATCCCTTTGGGTATCTGGGCAGCGGCCTCGAATATCAGGTGGTTCAGGTCCACGTCATTGCAGGTAACGGATGCGCACACCGTCGTCCCCTCCCTCTATCTCGAAGAACGTCGGTCCGCGATTTGCAGGTATCGATACGTTGTACACCGGCACTTCCGCCTCGGTCGATTTGAAGTTCTCCAGGCTGCGCTGCTTCTTGGCCAGGATCGCATGTCTCTTGCCATTGTGAGCATGAGCGTGGATCACCAGGTCGGGATGCTTCTCCAGCACTATCTGTTCGAACAGGTTCGACCCCATCTCAGCGAAGGCGTGCTCCTTCTCCCCCTCCAAGGTGGCGTACGTCGTGGCATAGTGGGTGAGGAGGATCAGAACGTCGGCGTCGCCGCGCTCCAGGAGGCTGCCCACCTTGATCACTCTCTCCTTATATCGCCGCCAGATGTCCGGCACGTTGTTCCGCTGCCACCAGGTCGGTCGGTCCAGGGAACCGGTGCTGCCGACGATCCGTAGCTTCACGCCCTCGACCACGAAATCCTTTGCCTCGTCCTCCAGGAAGTTGATCCGGAAACGCTCGCGATAATCGATATGCGAGCCG
>JACXTO010000012.1 GCA_016919565.1 Methanomassiliicoccaceae archaeon
CGAACGCATCGAGGCGATCATGGATCCTGGCAGCTTCGTTGAGAGTGACGCCTTCCTCACGCACCAGTGCAGCAACTTCGGCATGGAGAGGAACAAGGTCCCAGGTGACGGAGTGGTCACTGGCCACGGCACCATCGAGGGCAAGCAGGTCTACATCTTCGCCCAGGACTTCACCGTCTTCGGCGGTTCAGTAGGGAAAATGCATGCCACCAAGATCTGCAAGGTCATGGACATGGCACTGAAGAACGGCTGCCCGATCATCGGAGTGTACGATTCGGGCGGGGCGAGGGTCCAGGAGGGGATGGACTCGCTGGCAGGCTACTCGGAGATGTTCTTCCGCAACTCCCTGGCCTCGGGCGTCGTGCCTCAGATAGCGGTGGTCATGGGGCCGTGCGCCGCCGCCGCGGTCTTCTCGCCTACGCTGATGGATTTCACGTTCATGGTCGAGGAAACGAGCCAGATGTTCGTGGTGTCCCCGGACGTCCTCAAAGCGGTTCAGAGCATCGAGATAAGTTACGAGGAGTTAGGAGGCTCGGCGGTCCACACCACCAAGAGCGGCGTGGCCCATTTCTCATCGAGGGACGAGGTGGAGTGCATCAAGAAGCTGAAGAAGCTTATGAGCTACCTCCCGTCCAACAACCTGGAGGGGACCCCGAGTATCAAGCCTAAGGACCTCCCCGACCGGGTCGAGGAGAGCCTGAACTCGATAGTGCCGGAGGACCCGATGAAGCCTCTGAGCATGCACGAGATCATCAAGCAGGTGGTGGACGACGGCGAGTTCCTGGAGGTCCATGAGAACTACGCCAAGAACCTGCTGGCCGGCTTCGCTCGCCTTGACGGGATCTCGGTCGGCATCGTCGCGAACAACCCGCCGGTGCTGGCAGGGACGCTGGACGGTCCGTCGTCGATCAAGGCGGCGCGGTTCGTCCGCTTCTGCGACGCCTTCAACATCCCGATCATAACACTGGTCGACGTGCCAGGCTACCTTCCGTCGGTCGAGCAGGAGGCGAGCGGCATGATACGCAACTCGAGCAAGCTGATGTACGCTTACTGCGAGGCCACCGTCCCCAAGATAACGGTGATCGTCCGCAAGGCCATCGGTGGCAGCTACTGCGTCATGGCCTCGAAGCACATCCGCAGCGACGTCAACCTGGCCTGGCCGACGGCGGAGATATCCATCATGGCGCCGGAGTCTGCGATAGATGTCGTCTACAAGAAGGAGCTGATCATGGCCGACGACCCGCAGGAGAAGCGCAAGGAGCTTGCGGCAGAATACCGCAAGGGACATGCCAGCCCGTTCGTGGCGGCGGAGAAGGGCTATATCGACGATGTCATCGAGCCGAAGGAGACCCGACTGAGGCTGATCGCGGCTCTGAGAGCGCTCGACAACAAGCGCGAGTCGAGGCCAGCGAAGAAGCATGGGAACATCCCGCTCTGAGGTGTGAAGATGGTAAGGATAACCGATACAGTTCTGAGGGACGCGCACCAGTCGCTGCTGGCGACGCGGATGCGCACCGAGGACATGCTCCCCATCGCTCCAGTGATCGACGAGATCGGCTACTGGTCCGTGGAGATGTGGGGAGGAGCGACCTTCGACAGCTGCCTACGGTTCCTCAAGGAGGACCCCTGGGAGCGGATAACCAAGCTGCGCAAGGTGATGCCCAACACCCACTTCCAGATGCTGCTCCGCGGCCAGAACATCGTCGGCTACCGGCATTACTCCGACGATATCGTGGAAAAGTTCGTGGAAAGGGCGCACGCCCGCGGCATCGACGTCTTCCGCATCTTTGACGCGCTGAACGACGTCAGGAACATGCAGACCGCCATGAAGGCCGCCATCAAGTCGGGCGCGGTCGTGGAGGCCTCCATATCGTATACCACATCTCCGGTCCACTCCATCAAGGGCTTCGTCGAGATGGGCAAGAAGCTGGAGCAGATGGGCGCCAACACCATCTGCATAAAGGACATGGCCGGCCTGCTCACCCCGCATGCCACTTACGATCTGGTGAAGGAGCTGAAGCAGGAGGTCTCGTTGCCGGTGCACCTGCACTCGCACATGACCTCGGGCATGGCGCTGACCGCCTACCTGAAGGGGATCGAGGCCGGGGCGGACATCGTCGACACGGCCATCTCCTCGATGAGCATGGGCACATCGCAACCTCCGACGGAATCGCTGGTGGCCATGCTGAAGGGCACCGAGTACGATACCGGCTTGGACCTCAAGAAGCTGGCCGAGATCGCGGACTACTTCAAGGAAGTGAGGAAGAAGTACGGGGACTTCGAGAGCGAGCACACCGCCATCGACGTCGACATGCTGATCTACCAGATCCCTGGCGGGATGATATCCAATCTTGCCTCGCAGTTGCGGGAGGCGAAGAAGATGGACCACATCCATGATGTTTACGAGGAGGTCCCCAAGGTCAGGGCCGATCTCGGATACGTGCCATTGGTCACACCAACAAGCCAGATCGTGGGGACGCAGGCGGTGTACAACATCATCACCGGCCAGAGGTACAAGATCTGCACCAACGAGACGAAGAACCTGGTCAGGGGGATGTACGGCAAGACCCCCGCGCCCATCTCCGCCGAGATCCGCAAGAAGATCATCGGCGACGAGAAGCCCATCACCGTCAGGCCAGCGGACCTTCTCCCTCCGGAGTTCGAGAAGATGGCCAACGAGGCCAAGCCCCTGGCGCGCTCCGATGAGGATGTTCTATCCTACGCCCTGTTCCCTGCGGTCGCCCTGGACTACTTCAAGGAAAGGCAGATGATGGAGAAGGGCGCCAACGTGCGGGATCTGGCCGCCATCGCCGCGATGTTCGTCTTCCAGGCCGAGAGCAAGATGAAGGCGAAGCATTCGGCGGTCTGCGAAGAGGCGAACCAGTGGAGGGTCGCCGCCAGGCGGGAGTCTCTCAGCGGCGGAGGCTGGATCCTATGAAGATCAAGGTGCATATGAACGGCCAAGCGTACGAGGTGCTGGTCGAGAAGAACGGCGGCGATTACCGCGTCACGTTCGAAGATACCACTTTCAAGGTCGTCCACAAGGAGGGCGGCCTGACCATCAACGGGGAGTTCGTGCCTCTGAAGCTCGAGGGCTCCCTGGAGGAAGGTACGACGATCCAGATCGACAACCGCACCGTCCAGACCAAGGTCGAGCCGGTCCTGGAGCTGGAGAAGGCGGGCGAAAGCTATTCGGAAGAGGAGGAGTCAGGACCGTCCCACAAGGATTCGCAGAATACGATCACCGCCCCGATGCCGGGGAAGGTCGTCTCCATCAAGGTCAAGGTGGGGGAAGAGGTCAACCCGAACACTCTGGTCCTGGTGCTCGAGGCCATGAAGATGGAGAACGAGATCCTGGCCGGCATGTCGGGCAAGATCAAGGAGATAAAGGTGAGGCCGGGCGAGGCGATCGAGGGCGGCAAGATAATGGCGGTCATCGAGTAGATCGCACTCGAATGATGAATTGGTCGCATCCTAGGCGTTTGCTTGCCTATTCATTTCACGCGAATGCATACTGTGGCGTGGTTTGATCCGGTCCAACGCTCACTGTGCCAGGATGAGGGCTAGCCCCGCCTTGTCTACCAGCAATTGACCGCTGGGGACGAGCCTCCTTGCCAGGATGCGCCAGTTCTTGTTCCTTCTGAAGACGTCCTTGAACAGCGGGAGCGACTCGTCCAGCAGTCCGTTGCTGGCCAATGTTACAGCATGCCAGAATCGCATCTCCTCGTTCTCCGGGAAGAGGCTCTCCGCGGCAGAGTAATGAGATCGCGCTAGAGCCATGTCCCCAGTCTCCAGGGCAACGTCCCCTTGATTCATCCGCTCGTAGGCCTGATGCACGTCCAGGAGCCGGCGCAGTTCCTTCAGCGGTTCCGCGCTGTCATCTACTCTTAGATCGACCAAGCGGTCCTCCCAGGAGCTGCCGGTCGCCTTCCCCCTCACCACGAGCAGAGCGGCAGACTGCCTTCCTCGGATGTCGCCTCCCGCCGCTTCCCCGGCCTCCAGGGCGCGCAGCATCCTTTCGGCGAGCGTGCCTTTTGCCTTCTGGAAGGCCCGGTCCATCGCCGGCCAGACCCTACTGCTGATCATGAGGTTCGCCTGGACCGAGTGGTTCGCCCCGGTGATGTGACCAGCCGACGGGATGCATTTCTTTCCGGTGTGCGTGGCCACGCCGCCCTTCGCATCGATGATCGCAAGCTGCCTCAGCTCCCTGCCCTCGTCGGAGGCTATCAATGCTTCCACGGCCAACTTGGCGCTCATTCCTTTCTTGAGCAGCTTCAGCCCTCGCGGTCCGAACGAGATGTTGGAAAAGGCCTGCGTTGCCACCACCCCGACACCGCCCTCGCCCCATGTGACCACGGTCCCGACCGAGAACCAGTGGCTCTGGACCGCCACCCCCATTTCTCCGGTATCAGGGTCCCTGGCGACGATCGAATAGGTGTGGACAAGCGGCGCTCTTCTCTTCCTTTCATTTCTTCCTTTGGTTGAAGGATCCGGCATGATAACCACTCTTGACATAGGAAGCGTCGGAGCGACCTTAAAGAGACGTCCTTCTAGGCAGCCACAGCATTTCACGCCGACCTCAAAAAGCCAAGGGTTTTATAATGGGATGCTGTACGAAATTCACCCTTGGTCCAGAGGGAGCTTAGCAAGCTGAAAGGAGTGAATTGGATGCCTTCGAAAAGGAGTGACGGCGGCGAACCCGAAAGCACCGGACCGGAGCGTTACCACGAGCCGAAGGCACCAATCGAGGACGGGACGGTTCGGCATGACATCTGGGTGATCAGACCCCAATCCGCATCCTGTGGATCGGTTCACATTCCAGCCAACATTCATGATACTGCCATCGACACCGATCGACCTGACGTACCAGGCTTCGAGGGCGCCTGCGCCGATGAAGATACGATCGCCGCCCGGACCTTGGCGCACTCGATAGCCGATGTGACCGCAGCGCACTCCAGAAGAAGCCGTCGCTTGATCGAGGCGCTGATCATCGGAGTCGAGGGACAGGGCGGGGCATGCGAGAATATCGACCTGGACAAGCTCCATCGCCTCGCAACCCGCTTAGGATTCGATCCGAAGAGTTCGGATGCGAAGCAACTGGTGAGGCGGATAGCCAACGAAGCGCTCGGGGACCATACCCGCATCGACAAGGAACCATTGGGATTCATGGCGGGGACCATAACCAAGCAGCGCCAGTCTGCCTTCATCAGCAGTGGCCTGATGCCGAACATCATCGACGGAGCGATCGAAGATGCCCTGTACCTCGCATCCTCCGACGGCACCGCTGACACCATGGCGATCATCTTCGGAGGGATCGCCTGCTCCATCGCCGACTACGACAGCATGCGTATCTCGACGGACCTTTCCGATGTCATTCATGGTGAGCCAAGGCTCGCATCGGTCGACGATAGCAGTGGGCCAAGAGCAGACGCGGTGAACATCGCCGCCTCGGGGCTCGCCCCGCCGCTATTGGAACATATCGCATCAGCAGCGAGGCGTATGAAGGCAGAAGCCATAGAAGCGGGTTCGACCGGCATCGACATCATCCTCATCGGCGGCAACCCAAGCCTCAAAACTAGGAAGAAGGACATCAAGACCCTGGCCTCCGCAGAACTGGCGCTCGCGAGCGGATTGGTCGACGTTCTGGTCGCCGACGAGCGTTGCCTCGTTACCGAGTTGATCGATGTCAGCGCATGCGCCCGTAAAGAGGCGATTTCCCATCACCAATTCAGCGACGAGGAGGCGGAGGAGAACGCCAACATCATCGTAAGAGAGGCGATAACGGCGTTTAAAAGTCACGCTCGTGCGACTGGCAAGGCGCAAAGAGCGCGTGAGATCACGATCGGCTTCTCCCTGGGGCAGATCGAAGAGCTCTTGGGCAAGCTTGCTCCTGACGACCCGATCGCCTACTTGTTCGAAGCGATCCAAACTGGCAGGATAAGGGGCATCGCATTGATCGCTGGCTGCGATTGTCCCGGGGCGAATGCCAATTGTCTCGCCATCGCGAAGGACCTTCTCAAGAGGGATGTATTGGTCCTTTCAGCGGGATGCCTGGTGAAGGGATTCGCCGAAGCTGGAATGTACTCCAGAACGTCCGTGGAGAACTACGCCGGCGAAGGCCTGAGGTCATTCATTGATGACCTGTCCGAGGCCAACGGCGTTCGTCTTCCTGCCGTCTGGCACGTAGGATCGTGCTCGGACATCACAAGGGCCATGGACCTGGCCACGGCCATTGCTCGGCATTTCGATGTGGACGTCGGCTCGATACCTTTCGCGATAAGCGCACCTGGACAGAACCAGCTGGATCTCATCGGCATCGGAACGTGGTGCATTGCGCTCGGAGCTCCAGTTCACCTCGATGGCATCGATTTCCTGAGCAAGGCACCATTGGTGGCAGAAGTCCTTACCAACACCGCGCGGGACGTCCTCGGCGCCAATTTCATCGTCGAGGCCGAAGCGAGCCATTCATCCAATTTGATTCTCAACGAGATCGAGCGCAGGCGCTGGCACCTCAAGCTCGATCACAGATACCTTGTGCCGAAATCGGGGAGAATGAGCCAGGAGC
>JACXTO010000112.1 GCA_016919565.1 Methanomassiliicoccaceae archaeon
CCCTTGGCGATGTGGAGCCGCTGCTTCATGCCGCGGGAGTAGTCCTCGACCCGTTCGTCCGCCCGGTCCGTGAGGTCGACTGCCTTCAGCACCTCGCTGATACGCTTCTCACGTTCCAGTATCGGCACGCCATAGAGGTCGGCGAAGTACCTGAGGTTCTGCCGACCGGTGACGCGATAGTAGAGCCCCCTCTCGCCGCCGAGGATCAGGCCGATCCGCTTGCGCACCTCCTGCGATTGGCGGAGCACGTCGTATCCCAGGACCTCCACCTTTCCAGAGGTGGGAAGCAATAGAGTGGTGAGGACCTTGATCACGGTAGTCTTTCCGGCGCCGTTCGGGCCGAGCAGCGCGAAGAGCTCGCCGCGTTTCACATCGAAGCTGATATGATCGACAGCCAAGGTCTCCTTGCGCTTCTTCCGGATGAGGCCAGTGCTGGACCGATAGACCCGCACCAGGTCCTGGACTGAGATGACGGTCTCGTTGGGATCGGACATCTTCCTTACAGCCCCTCGAATTCTTGGCTGGATATCAACCTTTCGAAGGGTGGGGCGAAGAACGCGCCATCTCCGCTGCTGGCTCCTACGATTGCACGAACTTCACGTAATTTATCATGTCGTCCTTCTGGAAGGAAGACACCATCTCCTGGACCAGCGCGGCCTCCCCGCGGATGATGAACACCTCGAGGCACTTATTGCTCTTCAAATGCGAGTGTATCTGGGTGGGGGTGATCTGCTGGAAGTCGTGCTTGAGCGCATCCAGGACCGGTGCGTTGTGAGAACTGTGAACGACGATCAGGACGCCCTCCACCTCCCCCTTCAAGGATTCCCGGTCGCGGACCTCCCCTTCCACGCAGCGCAGCGCCACCCTCATGGCCTCGCTCCTTCCTGAAAGGCCGTTCGACTTCTGGAGGCGGTCCAAGGACCTGAGGTTCTCCTCGCTCAGAGAGATCGAGATGATGGGCATCATGGGCAAGATGGATGGCGCCCTATCTGTTCTTTGCGCTAGCGCTCCAAGTTCAGGCATTGCATCGCTATCAAAATATCCAGGCAGAACGAATATCGTTTCGAGCATAGGGGAGTGATTGGATGGCAAAGGGACTAGATCTCCATCGGGCAGTTGACAGTTTTAGGGCGACTCCGGGAAGGAAGATCAGGCTGAAGGAATACGACACTGAATGGAAGGGCATGGAAGGCCTAGGCAAGGTCGACAAGGATTCGATCAAGGCGCAGGCGGACGACCTCTTGGCGGACAGCGTCAAGGAGCTTTCCGAGGCGCAGGAGCTTCTGTGGGCGAACAACCAGCACTCCCTCCTAGTGATCCTCCAGGGTTTGGACGCGTCTGGCAAGGACGGCATCATCAAGCACGTCATGTCCGGGATCAACCCGCAGGGTTGCCAGGTCACCAGTTTCAAGGTGCCGTCGGAGGAGGAGCTGGATCATAATTTCCTATGGCGGTATTCGAAGGCCCTGCCGGAGCGTGGCCGGGTCGGCATCTTCAACCGTTCCTATTACGAGGAGGTCCTGGTGGTCAGAGTGCACCCGGAGCTCCTTGGGAGGCAGCGTTTGCCGGAGGGGAAAGGAGATGAGGCATTCTGGCAAAAGAGGTTTGAGGACATCAATTCATTCGAGCAACACCTGTCCAGGAACGGCACGCTGGTCGTCAAGTTCTTCCTCAACATCTCAAAGAATGAGCAGAAGCAGCGCCTCCTGGACAGGACCGATGACCCCCGGAAGCGCTGGAAGTTCTCCGCGGCCGACCTGGCCGAGCGTAAGTGCTGGGACGCCTACTTGAAGGCGTTCGAGGAGGCGATAAACTCGACGAGCACTAAGTACGCACCATGGTACATCATCCCGGCGGACCGCAAATGGATCGCCCGGTCGGTGGTCGCGAGCATCCTGGCATCCTCCATCGGCACGCTCAACCTCGAGTACCCCAAGTTGAGCGAGGAGAAGAACCAGGAGCTGGAAGAGGCGCGGAAGCGCCTCATGTCAGAGCCATGAGCCTCGAAATGGGTTATTGGAGGGTCTTCTCCAGCTGATCTATGAACTCCCTGGCCTGCTCCATCCCCTTCTGCCAGAACTCGTCAGTGTAGATGTCGAAGCCGATCTCCTTGGCCAGCTCAGTGGGCGACAGGCTCGACCCGGCCGACAGCAGTCTCCTGAGCTTCGGAGCGAAGCTCTCCCCCTCTTCCTTGTAGAGCCGATAGAGCGAGAAGACGAAGAGCTGCGCGAAGACGTAGGGATAGTTGTAGAATCGATAGTTCGGGATGTAGTAGTGCATCTTCATGGTCCACTCCCACTTCATCTCCGGCAGCCACTCCATGGCATCTCCGTAGATCGAGTCCCGGGCGTTCACCCATAGCTTGGATACCGTCTCGCCGTCCAAGAACTTGCCCGCCTGGATGCTCTCGTACATGCTCCTCTCGAAGAAGTAGCGGGCGGTCACCTGGAACGCGGCCATCCCGAACTCGTCCATGATGGTCGCCAGGACGGCCTGCCTCTCCGCGTCGCTCTTCGCCGCCTTGAGCAGTTCCTCGGTCAATAGCAGCTCGCCGAAGATGCTGCCGCACTCGGCGATGCAGCTCCCGATCTCGTAGTTGCTGGGTCTCTGCGCCCTCGATCCGAGGTAGGCGTGCACGCCGTGGCCGAGCTCATGCGCTTGGGTGTAGACATCGTTGATCGTGCCGTTGAACGACTGCATTATGAACGCTGACTTGCCGCCGAACCAGGTGCTGCAGAACGCCCCGCTCTCCTTGCCCTTGCGCACCTCGCCATCGATGTGCCGCCTCTGGAACATCTCGTCGACCCATTCCCCGAACTGCCGGTCGAAGTGGGCGTAGGCGGAGACGATGAGCTTCCTTGATTCCTCCCAGGCGTAGACCTTGTTCGGTGCCGAGGGAAGAGGCGCGACGACATCCCAATTTCCCAGCTTGGGCAGCTTCATCAGCTTCGCCTTGAGCCGGAGGTAGCGGCGGTACAGCTCCACGTTGTTCATCATGGTGCGCATCAGCGCGTCGATCGCACCTTGCTCCAGGTCATTGGCGATCAGGCTCTGCGTCATCGGTGTGGGGTACTTGCGCCACTCGCACATGTGCAGATGGTCGGAACAGATGGCCCGGATGGCGCTCGACCAGACGATCTCATCCTTGCTCAGGTGGTCGTACACGACCTGGTTGGCCTGCCGCCTAAGCGATCGGTCGGGATTCTGGTAGTAGCTGATGATCTCCCCGTACGGCAAGGCCCTCTCCTTCCCGTCGACGGTCAACTTGAACATGCGGGTGCTGAGCCAATCGCCTTGCAGCTGGGACCAGCCGTGAACTCCGTTCTGGTCCTTGGCCATGACCAATCGTTCCTCGGTCTCCGAGAGCAGGTGAGGTGTCACTCGCAGGGTGCGCTCGAGATAGTGCTTGTACTCCCTGAGGACCGGCTCCTCGACGATGCCAGGATTGGCCGCGAGAAGCTTCCCCAACTCGATGTCCAGGAAAGCCAGCTGCTGCCCGATCTTCGTCCCGGCCTTGCGCGCGGCGCTATGGAGCTGCTGGGAGACCGGATCGGTGGTGTCGGCGGCGTAGCGGAGGGCGCAATACTGAAGCACGCCCTCGATGTCCAGGCCGAACTTGTCCTTCTCCTCGAGGAGCTCCAGGACCTCGCTCGCGCCTAGGGACGCGATCTTGCCCTGATATCGATCCCTCCAGCGACCGGCCTTCTGCACGGCCTCCTCCAATCCCTTGACGATCGATTCCGGCTCCGTGCTCTCGACGAGCTGCGACAGGTCCCATCTCATTGCTTCTGACATTAAGAACGCCTCTGCTCACTTGAGAATGACGATACAATGGCAGAACCCTAATAATGATTTTCCATCTGTGAGGCTCACGGGGGATTAGGTCATCCACGGGAAGCGAAGGGGCATGACCGTATCATTGGTGCCCAATGTGAGGCATGAACGTTGATTTAATTAGGCATTAAAGGGTTGAGGGGGAGAATCTAGCCGCATGAAGTGGATGAACGAAG